>JAVBVL010000098.1:0-10168 GCA_031554285.1 Bacteroides sp. | reverse complement strand
TACTGCTCGTGGGCAAATGTTCCCGATGACGACTTCGCCCTGGCCGACGACCATGAATGGACCATCGGACAGTTTGTATGGACCGGTTTCGACTACTTAGGCGAACCTTCGCCCTACGATACCGATGCCTGGCCCAGCCACAGTTCGCTGTTCGGCATTATCGACCTGGCTTCGTTGCCTAAAGACCGCTATTACCTGTACCGCAGCCTGTGGAATAAAGAAGCCCACACCCTACACGTACTGCCCCACTGGACATGGCCGGGACGCGAAGGCGAGGTAACACCCGTATTTGTATATACCGATTATCCGTGTGCCGAACTCTTCGTGAACGGCAAGAGCTACGGCAAGCAATACAAAGCCGCTCCATCTGTTGCAGGAGCCGCGCAAGGCGAAGCAGCCCGTAAAGAAGCTGCCAACAGCTTAGACCTGCAACGCCGCTTCCGCCTGATGTGGATGAATGTGGTGTATGAGCCGGGCGAAGTAAAGGTAGTAGCCTATGATGCCGCCGGTAATCCCGCTGGAGAGCGCACCGTACGCACAGCCGGCAAGCCTCATCACATAGAGTTGGTAGCCGACCGCACCACGCTCACCGCCGATGGCAAAGACCTTGTCTACATCACCGTACGCATTGTCGACAAAGACGGCAACCTCTGCCCCACCGATAACCGTTTGGTAAACTTCTCGGTGAAAGGTGCCGGTAAATACCGCGCTGCCGCCAATGGCGATGCCACCTGCCTGGACTTGTTCCACCTGCCCCGGATGCATGCATTCAGCGGTGAGCTAACAGCCATTGTACAAACCGGCGAAACAGCCGGCGAACTTACGGTAGAAGCCAAAGCTACGGGCATCAAAGCCGGTAAGCTCACCCTTCGCACCACGAAATAAAGGCAATGCCGTTTTCCTAACATAACGTGAGTTCGATATAAGAAATCCATAGGACCTGCACTCCATTGCCGTCGGTTTCAACCGACGGTCTAGATAATGGGGAGCGAAGCGACCTTCCTTTGTGGGTTTCAACCCCAAATTTCTGATTCACAGGGTTGTATCAAACCTTGGATTAAAACCCACAGAGGTATAAATGAATGTTTGATTGCTTCGCAAACCGTCGGTTGAAACCGACGGCAAGGGAGTGTTCGAAGCTGAGCATTCACAACTTGAATTCAGCAAACACTTCTATGAGCAAAAAAAGTGTTTTGATTCGCCATCGATTCGCCATTTCCCGGGGTATTCGCCATTTTTGGTAGTAGGTATATTCTATTTGTTTCATCAGATAAAACAAACAGTTCATCAGATAAACCGATGGTTTCAAGGGCAAAACTGCAGGTTTCAGGAGCAAAACCAGCAGTTCCAACAGGCGAAACTGTTAGTTTCAAGGCTTATAACAAGGAGTTTCAGGCCGTGGAACTGACAGTTTCAAAGGATGGAACAAAAGGTTATCGGGCATGAAACTAACCAACTGCGACTTATTGCAAACAATCTGATAAAAAAGTATTGGAGACTTCCCCGCTAACCCGCTAACTTTGTGATAGTAAATATCAACAAATCCGTTACAACCCACATCAACAAAATTAAAAACATGAAACGTCTGCTTATACACCTCGCTTGTCTGCTGGCCTTCGTATTGACTTCAACAGCTCAAATACGCGGCAACGAAATCCGTGTGATGGTATCTCCCGATCGCGCGGACTGGACCTACCAACCCAATGAGAAGTGCACGTTTACCATCCAGGTATTCAAAGCTCAGAACCTGCTTCCCGGAGTTGCCATCGACTACGAGTTGGGACCCGAAATGTATCCCACCGAAAAGAAGGAAGGCGTGGTATTGAAGGATGGCAAGTTAACAGTGACCGCCACCATGAAACGCCCCGGTTTTGTGCGTTGCAAGGTAAAAGCACATGTAAACAACCGTGTGTACGAGGGTATTGCCGCAGTCGCCTATGCTCCCACTCTGATACGTCCCTGTGCCGAAGACCCGAAGGACTTTGACCAGTTTTGGAACACAGCCCTGGAAAGCGCCCGTAAGGTTGCCCTGCAACCCACAATGGAGTTGTTGCCCGAACGCTGCACCGAGAAAGTAAACGTATATCAGGTTAGTTTCCAGAATATGCGTTGGGGTTCGCGTACGTACGGCATCTTGTGCCTGCCCAAAGCACCGGGCAGTTATCCTGCCTTGTTGCGCGTGCCCGGAGCAGGTATTCGTCCCTACTCGGGCGACATACAAACTGCCGAGAAGGGAGCTATTACCTTAGAGATTGGCGTACACGGCATTCCGGTAACCATGACACAAAGCTATTACGATAAGTTAATGGAGGGAGCCCTCTATCATTACTGGGAGATGAATGCCGACAACCGGGATGAGTTTTATTACAAGCGGGTATTCATTGGCGCGGTGCGTGCGGTGGACTTTATTTGCAGTCTGCCCCAATACAACGGCAAAGCACTGGGTGTAACCGGAAGCAGCCAGGGAGGAGCGCTTTCATTTGTAACTGCCGCCCTGGATAAACGGGTAACCTGCCTGGCAGCCATTCATCCCGCCATGTGCGACCATACCGCTCCGCTGCATGGGCAAGCCGGAGGATGGCCTCATTACTTCTTCTATAATTCCAAGCCCGACCAGGCACGCGTTACAACCAGTCTTTATTATGATATGGTGAATTTTGCCCGCCGCGTTACCGTTCCCGGTTGGTACAGTTGGGGATATAACGACGAAGTATGTCCGCCTACTTCTACGTATGCTACCTATAACAGCATTACCGCTCCCAAAGAATTAGTTCCTTACTTGGAAACCGGGCACTACTGGTATCAGGAACAATGGGACCAATGGACCGAATGGCTGTGGAAGCAATTAGGTATTTAAAAGTTTTACATGACTATTCCTCCTGAGCTCTTTTGAATGTATCAAAAGTCCAACTCTATTTTAGACAATTTACATATTGTAAGCACTGAATCCCGTAGGGATGAATATGAATAACCCCCAGTGAAGCGTAGCGACTGGGGGCATAAAGATATGCCACCCACACAACAACCCTGGAAGGGTTGAACCCACTTCGGGGTTCTTGTTTGAGACGATTCATCTACCCCCAGTCGCTACGCTTCACTGGGGGTTATTCATATTTTGCCCTTGGCAGGGCAATTCACTTACAAATGTAACAGAGTCAAAGAATGATGAGACTTTTGACACATCTTTAATAAATGTGGAGCAAAGCGACGGTTAAAACCGACAGCAAGGGAAATCAGAAAATAAACGCTATTACTGCCGTATTCTTACCGGAACGCGCTTGTCTGAAACGATTTCGCGTTCTACTTTACGGCTTTCTAACTTTACGGGTTCACTCGTAAACTCCGGAACATTGTACGAATAGACCAGGCGGTCGTAATATTCCAGCGGATTTTCCTGAGGTAACAGGAAAGGTTTGCTTACTACACCGTTCTCGTCGATACTTGCCAGGTACAGGCGGGTATAAAGTCCGTCGCCCCTGCGACTGCTGAACACAAACCAGCGGGAATTACTGCTCCAGTTATGGAAACTCTCCGTATCATCACTGTTCACCTCCTCTATCGCACGCGTACTGCCATCTTGCAGATTCAGCAACCACAAATCGGCTTCCTTGTGCCAGATGGAGAAGTTTCCGTAATCCGATAAGGTGTACATGATGTACTTCCCATCGTACGAAGGTCGCGGGAAAGAGATACTTTTATTCATGGCCGCCGCATTTACCAGCGTATCTATCCGCTCACCAAACGTTCCGTTGTCCGGATTAAAGTCGATACTGCACAGGCTGTAACGTATTTCATTGTATTCGGCGGGTATCGGTCTGGCCTCGGCAGCGCAGAAATACAGCTTACGCCCGTCGGTCGAAAATACCGGGAAAGTCTCGAACACTTCTTTCTTCTGCAACAAAGGCGAAAGCAGCAACTCGTGTGTTTCGGGACGGTACACCAGTACATCCGATGCCAGGTCGAGCACTTCCACACGCTCGTCCTTTACGGAGTGGAACGACTGCCGCGTGTTGTTAACCGAATAAGCGATATACTTTCCGCCCGGATGCCAATAAGGGTACACACAAGCCGAAAGCATGGAGTCTGTTTTTGTATTCAGCATTTCGCGCTCGCCGGCAATCTGCATCAAGGTTCCGCCATTCTTTCCACGAATGTGCAGGCTCATGTGGTCCGGGTTGGTCTTGTTGAATGCATGGCAGTTTACACACATACCAGGCACCATGGTATTCTCCAGCAAAGGGCGCTCGTTGAACGACGAAAGGTCGCGCTCATAAATACCCATCTTACTATACACCTCATATCCCGGAGCTATCTTACGGTACACCACCCCATATTCAACAGGATACCGACTAACGTATATGGGGAAAGAGCGATACTGTTTCCACTTGCCTGCTGCCCGAACACAAACCGTAAACAACAGGCTGTCGCCCTTGTTGGCTTCCACGAGTTCCTTCCATTTCTTCGGCGGGAACGATGCCATTTTATCATTGACATGTAGTTCGCCTGACTTTCCGCCGGTCACCGTTACATCCACACACTCATACTCGCCACCCATACAGTTAAAGTTCATGGAGGCAATGGTGGCAGGAATAGTCACACCGATATAGTCGGGATAAATATCCGGCCATTCGTCTACCATTTCCGGATTAGTCACGGGGTTGCTGCAAGCGGCCAACCAGCATGCAGTGAATATATAAAGAGCTATCTTTTTCATCTTTTCCTCTTACTTTTTTAGTAACAAATAGTTCCAGTATGTATGGGTGAAACGCGCCTGCAACAACTCACGGTTATTGGGTTGCGATATATAAATCCGTGCAAAGTCGGTTACATCGCGCACCACCTGTTCCGAAATGCTCCAAGGCATTCCCTGGAAGTTGCTGTGTGCCTGTGTCCACACATATACCAATGCTTCCTGATAACTGCGGGGAATGTGGTCGTAACCGGCATTCTTACCCAACGGGTAATATTTCATGAAACGTTCCAGGTCGCGCTGTTCCAGGACATACGCCAGCATATACTCAAATGCCATCCGGTTCCGGTTATTATGTTGGTACAGTAAGCCCAGCATAACATCCACTTCGCGGTCGCTGAACAGGAAATCTTCCGTGTACCGCAGCTGCCTCAACCAGCCCCATTCTTTGTGGGCGTTGATTTTCTCCTCGTTATACAGATAAGTCATGGTATCCTCAGCCCAGTCTTTGTAAAAGATAGTCTTCCTCAATGCCCGCAGGTATTTGGCGGCCACCTCATACTGCCCGTTAATCAGATTGGTTTCGGCCAGGCGCTTAAAGCAACGCCCGCTTTTTTGGTAATTCGGTATCGATTCCATCACTTCAAACGTGAAACGCTGGGCCGTATTAATCATTCCCAGATGGTAATATGCCTCACTGGTAGGCAAGGGAGAGGTGAAATCACGATGGAACTCCGGTAACAGTCCTTCTGTTCCATTCTGGTAAAACTCAAACATGCGGTCGCCCAACTGTCCGGTTTTCCCCAAAGCAAGATTCAGGCAGGTCACGTCGAAAGGCGAGCCCGGCGACTTCTTCTCCGCTTTTTTTATAATTGCCTGCCATTGCTTGTTACGTACCAGGCGGTCATACTCCATTGCTTCTTCCTTGTCCATATTGCAACCGGAAGACACATAGTAATAGCCAACTAATGCCGTTACTACCATCAGCAAAGTTCCCCAAAGAGCCTGTTTCTTTTTTAGTTCAGGAAGAGCCGCCGCTATAAAAGGCAAAACAACCAGCAGTACAGCAAGCCCTACTTCTATCCACAATATAGGAATCGGGAAACGGTAGTATCCGATGCCTTGCATCAACCGGTACAAGGGATACTGCATCCACATACTTGCCAGTAACGGACAAGCAACTCCCCACAGAGCGATACCGCAGGATACTCCCACCCCGCCTAAGGTATTCTTTTTTTGGATGTTCAAACAGAGTTCACGTATCATGACCCAACCCATAAAAATAAAATGAGCCGCACCCACCGTCCAATAGAGCAACGGAAGGATAAGCAAGACGGATATCGCACGTACCCACTTTCCTTTCAAAGCAGTGTACGAGCAACAGGCAACCAACGTGAGCAACAAGGCTACAACCAATGCCAGCATCACATTTTCATCGCCCATGAAATGCCACAACACAATCGCAGGCAAAAAGCTCAACGGGTAATACACATCGGCTGCTCCCTGCTCCTTCGCCAACCTCCAAACCAACCGTTGCAGCAGCATATACAGCAAAGCCAGGATGCAGGCGCCTGCCCACACATGGTAATAAAACTGCGTGAGGTATTCGGCGATATAATCGGCCAGTCCTCCCGGAACAGCTATGCGCTCCCACCAATAACCGGCATCAAACAAGAAAAGCTGATACTGTTCCTGATAGGAAAGGTGGGCGGGATATACCATCCCCCAAAAGAGAAGCACCGCCACGCCGAAAAGAATCGTCAACCCTATCTTCCAGGTCTTTTTTAGAAATATATTCATGTACGCGCTTATTTAAAAGGTTCCGCCTTCAGTTGCCGGTATATCCGCTCGATGGTAGTTGCATCAAAGGGAACGGGAGTTGCCGACAAATCGGGTATATTATAAGATTTCAATGTCAAGTCGTCTTTTTCCGGGTCCGACTGGGGCAGGGCAAAAGGCTTATGCGCCTTCCCATCGGCATCCAGGTAGGCAAAATAAACACGCCCGTACTGTCCGTCGCCCCGCTTGCTGGCAAAGGCAAACCAACGACTGCCGGACGACCAACTGTGATACGTTTCCGAACGGTTGGAGTTCACTACGGATAACGAGTCAATGGCTCCTGTCTGTAAATCCATCAGTTGCAACTCTGTTTCGCGGTGCCAGATGGGGAATGTTCCATAATCGGCTACGGTATAGAGCAGATAGCGCCCGTCCGGCGAAGCCTTCGGGTGGCAAACGGAGCCACCTTGCAAACGGGCATTCCAAAGCGTATCTACCCGGTTACCCCACGTGCCTTGTTCGGCATCGAATGCAATGCGGCATAATGAATAGCGGAGTTGATGCACACTATCGGGCAATGCAACCATAGGAACTGCACAGTAATACACCCATTTGCCGTCGGCAGAAAAAACAGGAAAGGTTTCCAGTGCGGTGCTGTCGGACGTTAACGGGGAAAAAATCATCCGGTTCTTGTCAAAGTCGGCAATAACCAGGTCGGAAGCCGTATCATACACTTCCAGGCGGCGGTTGGCTTCGGTATGGAACATCGGAATGACAATGTTGTCAGAGAATACGCCGTATCGCCCTCCGGGATGGAAATCGCCATAAGCGGCAACAGATATCATCCGTTCATTCTTCAATGCCAGTTTACGGAGCTTGCCGTCACGGTTCAGGATGGTTCCTCCTCCCTCGCCACGCAAATGGAACATCGAAAGTTCTCCGCTGTTCCCGCCATGCACATGGCAGTTCATACACCGCCCGTCTGTCTCACTATTGTCTGCCAGGATGCGTTCCTCAAAGCTCTCAATGCAACGCTCGCGTATCTGCAAGGCATTCCACACTTCATAGCCGGGTTCTATCAGGCGGTAGCTCACGTAAGCATCCAGCCGGTCGGGTACCACTTGCCAGGTAAAGGAAGGATATTGCAGCCACTGCCCACCTATACGGGCAGTAACGGTTACATCCAGCGTATGCCCTTTCTCCGTTTCCAACAAAGCATGCCAGGCTTTCAAAGGGAATACCACTTTATTGCCACGCGCATGTATTTGCACACTGTGTGATACTCCTTTTACGCAGACACTTACCGCATCTACCTCTTCGTTTCGTAAGAGGAAGTTCAAGGGAGCTATGTTGCAGGGGATGGTTACATCCTGATATTCCGGATAAATTACCACCGCCTCGTCCGTAAGTTGTACGGATTCAGGACGGGGTGTACAGGCTTGCAGGCTGTACAGTAATCCTATCAGAAAAACGATGTACCAAACTCTTTTATTTCTCATTCTCGTCATTTTTCATTCTTTGTGGCGTAATGAAAGTAAAACCAGTAAGTCTTTCCATATTTAGCTTGCAAGGGCATACCATTGCCGCCACTTGCCTCATACAACCGGGTATATTCACCGAACTCCTCCAATATACGGGGCGATATATTCCATTTTTTCACTTCATCCAGCGAGGCTTGTTTACCGGCAAGATAGATAAGCATCCCTTCGGCGTACAGTCCGGAAGGTGTTTTTCCCGCAGCAAACTCCTGATAATCTTCACCAAAAGCTCCTATATCCTTATTCAGCAAATCAAAGCAGAGAAGATAATCAAGTGCCTGTTCATTGTCCGGATTACTACGCAACAGATGGCGAAGTGAAAGCGGTACATTGGCAGCAGAACGCAACGTATCTGTTACGGGTAGCGACTCTCGCTTCCATTCCAACCATTGACGTATTTCGGGCGTTTGTTTGCCCGGAATACGGCGCTCTGCCCAGTCACGGTAACACAATGTCTTTTGCAGGAGGCGAAGATATTTCATCGCCGCAACCTCATCCCCATTAATCAGGTTAATTTCTGCCAAGCGCTTGATGGCCCGTGTTCCGGTATGGTGCGGAGAAAATATCATTCCCAGGATAGCGGCATGTTCTGCCATCGTCATATCGCCCAGGGTAAACCAAACTTCATTGGCAGCATAAATAGTGAGATAGGTGGAACTGGGAGCCACAGGCAGGAATAGCCCTTGTGCGGCCGGCTGATAATACTCCATCAGTTTATCGGGCAATTGATGCTGTTGCGCATTCAACAGATTATAATAATAAGTAGTAAACGACGAACGGAACTCACCCTCAGCCAACAGTTTCGAAGCCTTCTCCCAGCGGCCGAAGTATATTTCCGAATCCAATGCCAAAAGCTGTTCCCGGTTCCGGTTGGGTGTATTAAATCCGTTAGATGACCAATCGCCATAGCCGAACAAGTAATAACCCGACAACAGCGCCAACACACTTACCGGCAAACCCCATTTCCACGAGCGGCGTATGCAGCTACGACACAGCAACAGGACACCTCCGATACCGATTAAAGCAATTGTTCCCGAAAGCGGATAAGTGAGTTCACATTGCCTTCCTGCTTCCCATACCACTGCCAGCACCGTCGGAATCCAAGCCCAACGACCGGTATACGGAACCAACAACTGGAACACAACCACTCCCCAAAGCAGTAACACGGCTGCCAGGATGACTGGTCCACCGCCCTCATAATAAAAGAATTGTGTAAGGAAATCGCCCGACAGACAAGCCAATGCCGCGGGATGTTTCAGGTATTCAGTCAGTGTTTCAGTAGAAAACAAGAAAAGCTGTGTCTGCTCCCGATGAAACAGATGATAGGGCAGCATCAGGAAGAAAAAGAGGAATAGCACCAGTGTACCCATTCCTGCTACCCCCCACTCCACGCATTTTCTATTGGAGACTTTCATCCAACTGTTTTTGTTGTTCTTCTGTCAAGGAGCCACGCAGCATCTTCTGCATAAACATTCCTAATGTATTGTTACCTTGTTCTTTTAGTAGAAGGTAGTTCATTTCTTGTTCTTGCGACCGTAAACTGTCTCGCATCTGTGTCAGGTATAAAGAATCTGTTCCGGTGGCAGTACGCAGCCCCTCCCGGATAAAACGGTAGCCCGCTTGCTTCTTTTCCCGTTCCGATTTCCACTTTTGCAGTGTATTGTTCTGCGGAGTACCCGTCACCGAACCAATGGAATCGGCGGTTACCTGTATGTTACCCGGTTCCGTTACTACCAGCAATTCCTGTATATGGGGGCGCAATGCATAACGCAAACGCAACACCCTCATCTCTTCTCCTTGACCGGAAAAAGAAAAAGAGGCATTGGCTATCTTTACAGAGTCTACCCGTCCCGGAGCATTCTCCATCGGCACCAGGTATATCCATTCACCGTCATACTTAACCGACGGCAATGTTCCTTCAATCACATAGTTCTGTCCCCCGTTTCCACAGCTTATCCAGAGGAGGCACACCAAACAAAAAAGTAAGAAGCGTATTTTCATTGCACCATTCGAATTAAAGTTTCTTTACCGCCATACATTCCATTTCTACCAGCCACCCCGGACGGCAAACGGGAGCCAGTGTAATCACTGTGGGCGTATCGGGGAAACGTTTATCGAACATCTCCTTCACTACAGTATAATCTGCCACATCGCGCAGGTA
>JAVBVL010000088.1:0-31012 GCA_031554285.1 Bacteroides sp. | reverse complement strand
GAGCTCATCACCAGGCGCTTCCGGTCGAAGTCGTTCTGTATATTGCCCAACTCCACAAAGGCAGAAACGGGTTGCAGGTTTCTTAATACATACAAGTTACGCTCTTCTACCGTGCCCGAGAAGCCACGTCCCGGTTGGTGACGCTTGTACTTGCCCTGAAATGTATTACGCATGGTTACCGCCAAACGCTTGCCCGGCGCACTGCCCGGCGCATGGTAAAAGAACACATCGGTTTGCTGCTTCTTGCTGCGGCTATCTACATGGATGGAGATGGTACGGCAATACTTATACTTCTTCCGGTCTTTGCGGTACAAGGAGTTTACCTTGTCGCAACGTTGCTTGAGGCGTTGTGTCTGGTTCAGGGGGATGGGGCTTCCCATACAAGTTTCGCGGGTACTGTTCTTGAGATAGAAATCGTCGCGGATACCATCCTTGGCATCTTGTATTATGATGTACACCTGTGCGCCTTCCTGCATCAGGTTGCGTGCCAGGCGCAGGGCAATATCGTACGCATACTCATCTTCGTGCAGTTGCACCTTCCCTACCTTCCCGATGGCTCCGGGATCGGGACCCCCGTGTCCGCTAATTACATAAAAGCAAGCTCCCGACAAGCGTTTAGAAGTCACCTTCACATCGGCAAGGGCTTTACCAAACAACGGTTCGTAAATACGGGTAGACGATACCTGCTTACGGGCACCCGCTGCCACCTTCTCATCTATCTCTTCGTAAACGGTTGCAGCTTGTTCGGCATCGGCAAGAACAGCATCGTCAATGCTCTCTTCAGCGGCCGAATCGGCAGATTGGGTATCTGTATCAGATTTTGGCAGCACATAGGTTACTCCCGACAGCAACGAGTTATTCTTTCCCAACTTCTTTTTATTGAGTTTCACGAAAGCCTCATAATTGGCACGCCCGGAACGGTTATTTCGTTCCAGAAAAGCCGAGACGCCCTCTCCCTTCCTGGGAGTAGCCTTTTCCTGGGCATACAGTACAGAAAAAGAACAAGCTATGCAGATGAAAAATAAAAGACTGATAATCCGATTCATGTGATTTGTGTATTTCGCCGATTTGGTGAGCAAAAATACATTTTTTTTCCTACTTTTGCAGCCATAATTACATTTTACGCGTATAAATCCAAATAAATAACAACTATGGCCCAACAACTCAAGCCCGAAACCCTGTGTGTACAGGCAGGCTGGACTCCTTCTAAGGGAGAACCCCGTGTACTCCCCATCTACCAAAGTACCACATTCAAATACGATACAAGCGAGCAAATGGCACGTCTGTTCGATCTGGAAGAGAGCGGTTATTTCTACACCCGTTTGCAAAACCCTACCAACGATGCCGTAGCTGCCAAGATTGCCGCACTTGAAGGCGGAGTAGCTGCCATGCTCACCTCGAGCGGACAGGCTGCCAACTTCTACGCTATCTTCAATATCTGCCAGGCAGGCGATCACTTTGTATGCTCCTCGGCTATCTACGGAGGAACATTCAACCTCTTCGGGGTAACCATGAAGAAGCTCGGAATCGAAGTAACCTTTGTTAGTCCCGATGCTTCGGAAGCAGAAATCTCGGCTGCGTTCCGCCCCAACACCAAGGCATTGTTTGGCGAAACTATCTCGAACCCTTCACTCGAGGTGCTCGATATTGAGAAGTTTGCCCGCATTGCCCACAACAACGGTGTGCCCCTGATTGTCGATAACACTTTCCCTACGCCCATCAACTGCCGCCCGTTTGAGTGGGGTGCCGATATTATTATACACTCTACTACCAAATACATGGATGGCCATGCCACCAGTGTAGGGGGTTGTATTGTCGATAGCGGAAACTTTGATTGGGATGCGTATGCCGATAAATTCCCCGGATTGTGTACGCCTGACGAATCGTATCACGGACTTACTTACACCAAAGCCTTTGGCAAAGGAGCATACATTACCAAAGCTACTGCACAGCTCATGCGCGACCTGGGAAGCATCCCGAGTCCGCAAAACTCTTTCTTGTTGAACCTCGGACTGGAAACCCTCCACCTGCGCATGCCGCAACACTGCCGCAACGCGCAACGGGTAGCCGAGTATCTGCAAGCCAACGAAAAGGTAGCTTGGGTAAATTACTGCGGACTCCCGGGTAACAAATACTACGACCTGGCACAGAAATACATGCCCAACGGTTCGTGCGGAGTAATCTCGTTCGGATTAAAAGGCGGTCGCGAGGTGTCTATCCAGTTTATGGATTCGCTCAAGTTGGTGGCTATTGTTACCCATGTGGCCGATGCGCGTACTTGTGTGTTACATCCCGCCAGTCATACCCACCGTCAGTTGAGCGACGAGCAACTGCTGGAAGCCGGTGTACGTCCCGACCTTATCCGCCTCTCGGTAGGTATCGAAAGCGCCGATGACATCATTGCCGATATTGAGCAAGCGTTGAACTGCTAAGTCAAAATGAAGAAAATACTCATCCTGATAGCGTTGTGTGGAGGTATCTATACTAGTAATGCACAAACCAATACGTGTAACGCCGATTGTAGTGAACAAGGAGTACTTGCTCCCAAACCCGTATTCCGCGACCCAGTGTACGATGGAGCCGCCGACCCGGTACTACTCTGGAACCCACAAGTACAAAAGTGGTGGATGTTCTATACCAACCGCCGGGCTACCATGACCGAACTCCCGGGCGTAAGCTGGGTATTCAAAACACCCATCGGTATTGCCGAATCAACAGACGGAGCCAACTGGACGTATGCCGGCACAGCCAACTTCCCCGACCTTCCTCCCGTATGTGGTGGCGATAGCGCCACCTTCTGGGCACCCGATATTGTAGTCGGCACAGATGGCAAATGGCACATGTACCTCAGCATTCAGCCGGGTATTGCCGAACGGTGGAGTGTGGTGCAAGGCTTCATTGCCCATCTGTCGAGTACCAACCTGCGCGACTGGAAATACGAGAGCGCTCTCGACCACCTGGCTCCCCGCAGCTATGATGCCGATGTAATTCAAATGCCCGACGGTACCTGGCGGCAGTACTACCGCGACCCGGCAGCAAGTACGTTCAAGGTAATCGAGAGTAAAGACCTGTATGCGTGGTCGGAACCCCGCGAAGCATTGCGCACCCGGGGCGAAGGACCTATCCTATTTCAATGGAAGGGTTATTTCTGGTTTATTGTAGACGATTGGAAAGGGATGACCGCCTTCCGCTCCACCGATGGAGACACCTGGGAACAACAGCCGGGCGAAAGCCTGATGCCCGACGGTACGGGCACCGGCATCGATGATATTCCCAACGGACTGCATGGCGAGATTCTGATTAGTGGAGACCGGGCGTATCTGTATTATTTCACCCATCCGGGACGGGTTGGCGAAGACAAAAAGAAAGACGAATACGAGCAACGCCGCACCTCCATACAAGTAGTAGAATTGAAGCTGGATAAAGAAAGCTGGATAAAAGCTGACCGCAACTCTCCTACTTATGTGCAGTTAACAGCACCCAGTAACTAACACAATAAATCGCAGGACAGGCACTCCATTGCCCCGTCGGTTTCAACCCAATGTCATCAATTTAAGAGAACCCATCCGCAGGTAAGGGCTGGAAGCCCTTAATATTTCAGCCCAGGGTGCAACCCTGGGTAGTCAATATGATATTGATTTGAGTGCTGGAAGCACGAAACAATGCCCAGTGACGTGCTTCCAGCACTTAAATTCTCCGCATACATCATTACCCGGGGTTAAAACCCCGGGCTGAAATATTAAGGGCTTCCAGCCCTTACCTGCGGATAGGTTCTCTTAAATTGATGACATTGGGTTGAAACCGACGGCAATGGAGTGCCTGTCCTGCAATTTATTTATCACAAACTTATACTTTCAATCGACAATGGTAACGGTGCCCGGCTTCACCGATTTTTCTTTCATCGGTGCATGCTCGGGCAGGTATCCCAATGCTACACAACCATAAACTTTGTGATCGGCAGGAACTCCTAATGAGGTAAGATATTCTTTTACGGCAGGGTCCTCACATGTTTGCCCTACCTGGTTAATCCAGCACGAAGCAATGCCCAACGAAGTGGCGGCAACAAACATATTCTCCATGGCGCAGGCACAATCCTGTCCCGCCCACGGATGGGTAGGCTCGTTAGAGGCGATAATCAACGTAGGGGCATGGTAGTAACAGCAGTACGAAGCATTGTTACCCCGCTCCTGCATACGCGGATTATCACTTTTGGCAAAGGCGGCACGCACGCAAGTATTCAGTTCTGCCAATTTATCGGCATTGCGCACAGCGGTAAAGTGCCACGTTTCCAGATGCATGCCATTGGGGGCATATGTAGCGGTTTCCAGAATAGCTTCCAACGCCTCGCGCGGAACTTGCTTATCAGTATATACACGGGCACTGCGACGTGCCTTAATGGCTTCAATTACCTGATTCATCTTTTAGGAGTGATTAATGGTTAGTTATAAGTGATTAGCAGTCAGACTACCAAACTCCTAATTACCGTTTTAGCAAACCAATCTTGGCATTGAGTTTGAAATAATACGCACCGTTCTCTTTCTCAAGGAAACCGTATTTATCTTTCTCTACCGGACCTTTCTCGAATCGGGTATTCTGGAAGAGGAAATCTTCAAACGTTTTCTTCTCCGATTTGTGGTAACACATTACCCGTCCGCCGGCATCCACAAGGAAGATACCCTCTACTGCCGAATCGGTTCCGTTGTAAATCTTTGCGGGGCGCATACCCAGTGCCAATGCCAACAGGAATTGCTTCATCTTAAACTCATAATAGCCGTGTTTGTTTATCAGTTCGTCCTTTATTTTGAGCGGATTAACAGTTTTCATCAGTTCGGTGAGTTCGCTGATACGGGCAATGCCATCCAGATGCATGGTTCGTAACATCTCGACCAGGAGGCGCGGAAAGTGCAAGTCAATCATCAGCAGGTTACAACGGAACACGCGGTCGGCAACGTCCGAGTATTTCAATACGCCGCCCAGACGTTCAATCATCATCATGCGTTCGGCCACTTCGGTGGGCGATTCTTCCAGGGCGTTGATTTTATTCACCGTAGGTGTAGCAAATTTCACCCCCGTTTGCTCCAGTTTAAGGTTTGCCGTGCGACCGCCATCCAACAAAGGATTCATGGTTCCGATACGTGAGCGAACGTTGAAGCCGGTTACAGGGACACCGGCATTCCAAAAGGCTACGGAGAAGTCGGTACGGTCCTCGGTCTTGGCTTCGAGGTCGAAAATGGAGGCTTCGTCCAGGAACTCTTCCACCCCATCGGGCGAGGTAACCTCATCGGTAGGCGATGTTTTGATGGCTTCCAGGATAAGGTCGGCCACAATGCCGAAGTCCTCACGGGGCAAGCTCTTGCTGAACTCCTCCCCTTCCATGCGTATGGTTTCGGGTTCAATGTAATAACGGCGTGTACCGTTGTGCTCTTCGCGCTGAATTATCGCAATGGGACGGATGTTTTCTTCATCAGGGGTACCTTTGGGAGTACCCATGCACACTTTACCGTCGGCTAACAGGCGGAGGAAGGTGTAGAGTTCGCTCCATTCTCTTTTGGTTGCTTGGAATGACATATCTAATTATTTTTTTATTCTTCAACAATGCGGGCTGTTTCAACTTTCTCCAATCGCACACGCAAACGTGGCATGAGTGATTGACGGATGCGCAGCGTCATGCTGCAATCCATATCGTACGATTGCCGGATGATTTCGGGTTCTTCTTCCTTCACAATGCGCATTACATCGTTCATAAACGGGTATTCAAACCAGAAGGTAATCTCCTCGTCGACCGTTTTCTCGACGATGGTAGCAGCAGCAATGGCTTCGGCGGCGGCAGCTTTATAAGCCACAATCAGTCCGCTGGTACCCAACTTGATACCCCCAAAATACCTGACAACCACAACCAGTATATCCGTAAGCTCATTGGAATTTATCTGTCCCAGAATCGGTTTCCCGGCGGTTCCCGACGGCTCCCCGTTATCGTTTGCCCGGAAATCCTTGCGCTCATGCCCCAACATATACGCGTAGCACACATGCCTGGCGTCGTAATACTTCTTCTGATACACCTCCAGGTGCTCCTTTATCTCCTCTACCGACTGCACCGGAATAGCCAAAGCAATAAACTTACTCCGCTTCTCGGTGTAGATAGCTTCGGACAGCCCGGTAATGGTTTTGTATGTATCTTCGGCACTCATGCCGCAAAAATAGTCATTTCACCACAGAGTTTCACTGAGTTGCACGGAGTTTTTACTTCACAACACTATTTTTGAACCATAAACACCAGTATATATTGGCAAAAAAGACGGTTATATTCTTCCCCAAAACACTTCCATCTTTTACCCAAAACTCTTCCATCTTTTCCAAAAAGATAACCATCTTTACAAGGAAAGATGGAAGAGTTTTTATGCAATAACAGAGTAACCCGCAACGAGCGAAGCAATGTTGCACCCACAGGACATGAACGGTGGGGTTAGCAAAAGGCAGTGAAACGTAGAAAGGATTGGCCTCATTTTCGCAGCGTTAAGCGGAGTTTGTGTGAAAAGCGAGAAAAGGAGCGACTGTTTGAGCGAAGCGAGTTTCGCGACAATCGCTTTTCATACAAACGGAGTAGCGTAGAAAATGCAGCCTTGATTTTTTCTTCTTTGGTTCCTTTCTTCTTTTGCATCAAGGCAAAAGAAGAAAGAACAGCCATTAGAAAAGAAAAATCAGTATCTTTGCACCAACCAAACAAGAAAACAATGAATTACGGATTTGTTAAAGTAGCAGCAGCCGTGCCGCACGTTAAAGTAGCCGACTGCAAATACAATGCCGACCAGGTAGGATGCCTCATCGCCATTGCCGAAGGAAAAGGAGTACAGATTATTACCTTCCCCGAACTCTGCATCACCGGATACACCTGTGGCGATTTGTTTGGGCAGCAGCTACTGCTTGAAGAAGCAGAACGCGCCCTGATTCAGATATTAAGCAACACCCGTCAAACGGAAATCATTGCCCTGGTGGGCATGCCGGTAGTAGTAAATTCTACCGTTATTAATGCTGCCGTAGCCATCCAAAAAGGAAAAATACTGGGCGTGGTACCTAAGACGTACCTCCCTAACTACAAAGAATTCTACGAACAACGGTGGTTTACCTCTGCCTTGCAGGTTCAGGAAAACAGCGTACGCCTGTGCGGACAGGTAGTGCCAATGGGTACCAACCTGCTGTTCGAAACCTCCGACACCACCTTTGCCGTTGAGATATGTGAAGACCTATGGTCGGCCATTCCTCCCAGCAGCGCACTGGCATTGCAGGGTGCCGAGATCTTGTTCAACCTCTCGGCCGATAATGAAAATATAGGCAAGAACAGTTACCTGCAATCATTGCTCAGTCAGCAGTCGGCACGTTGCCTGGCAGGTTACGTATTCGCCTCGTGCGGCTTTGGCGAGTCCACCACCGATGTGGTATTTGCCGGTAACGCATATGTGTACGAGAATGGACACAAGTTGGCAAGCAGTCAGCGGTTCAGCATGGACGAACAGTTGGTTATCAGCGAAATAGATGTAGAACTTCTGCGCGCCGAACGACGGGTGAATACCACCTTTGCCGCTAATAAGGGTAACCTGCCGGGAGTAGCACAACCCGTACGCATTGCTACCGAGCCGGTGAGTCCTAAAGACCTGAAGCTCACACGCACCTTCGATGCACATCCCTTTGTGCCGCAGGGACAGGCATTAAACGAACGCTGCGAAGAGATATTTGCCATACAGGTGGCAGGACTGGCGCAACGCCTCTCGCACACCGGTGCCAAGAGCGTGGTAATAGGCATCTCGGGCGGATTAGATTCTACCCTTGCCTTGTTGGTATGCGTACGCACGTTTGATAAGTTGGGACTGCCACGCAAAGATATTCTGGGCATCACCATGCCCGGTTTTGGCACTACCGACCGCACCTATAACAACGCACTTACGCTGATGAGCGCCCTGGGCATCTCTACCCGCGAAATCAGCATCCGCGAAGCCTGTATTCAGCATTTCAAGGACATCAACCATGATATCGACGTACACGATGTAACATATGAGAACTCGCAAGCCCGCGAACGTACGCAAATCCTGATGGATGTGGCCAACCAAACGGGCGGCTTAGTCATAGGTACGGGCGACCTCTCCGAACTTGCCTTAGGATGGGCTACCTACAACGGCGACCACATGTCGATGTATGGCGTGAATGCCAGCATCCCCAAGACCTTGGTGAAATACCTGGTTCAATGGGTTGCCAAACATGATGTAGAAGGCGATTCCCGCACTACCCTGCTCGATATTATTGATACCCCGATTAGTCCAGAACTGGTTCCTGCCGATGAGAACGGAGAGATTCAGCAGAAAACGGAAGACCTCGTAGGACCGTATGAGTTGCACGACTTCTTCCTCTACCATTTTCTGCGTTTTGGCTTCCGTCCGTCCAAGATATTCTTCCTTGCATCTATCACGTTCGACGGAGTGTACGATGAGGAAACCATCAAGAAGTGGTTGCTCACGTTCTTCCGCCGGTTCTTTAACCAGCAGTTTAAACGTTCCTGTTTGCCCGATGGTCCTAAAGTGGGAAGTATTTCGCTGAGTCCGCGGGGCGACTGGCGCATGCCGAGTGATGCTTCGTCGGCTTCGTGGTTGCGGGAGATTGAAGGATTGTAATAAAAAATTAATCTTTCCATGCAATATTCCCCGTTCCTTCGTATTTCACTATTATAACAATAGTAAAGATTTATGAAGACAAAACATTTATTGGGAATAGCATTCCTTTGCTTACTTGGACTGAGTTCATGCCTCAAAGACAAGGACCTCGACTTCAAACTGAATGGTTCGCAATCGCTTGAATTGACGTTGGGCTCGCATGCCGACTGCCTTCCTATTATTAGCGGAAACGGAGATTATACCCTCACCGTAGGCGATGATAATATTATTGAGGCTCTCTATTATCCTTCTTATGAAGGGATGCCTTTCGGTTCCATCTCCATCAATGGCAAGAAAAGAGGAGAAACCACCCTGCAGGTTACCGATAACGTTACGAAACAGTCGTATACTTTCCAGATAAAGATTACCGATAACTACTTTGGTTGTTATGTAACGAAAAGTGACCATCCGGCACTGCTTAAAGAACGTTGGATGTATCTGATTAACAACGAAAATAAAGACGTGTATTTCTTTGAAAAGGGTAAAGACTACACCCCCGGAACTTTAATTACTCAGGGTACCTATGAGTTTACCGTAGAGGATAATATTCCTTACCTAACGTTGTACTATGCCGATAGTAATGGTCAGTTTACCGATGCTGCTATTGCACCTACCCCACGCAAATTTAATATTATAAATAGCAACACAAATACCTTCTATGCATTGGAGTATTACCTCGGCATTGATTGGGACTTATTGAAAACGGAAGTACGTAGTAGCCCTGCTCCAATGCTTAAATTATCCATGGAAGAAGTCAGTAGTGGTAAAGAAGTGGATCTTCTGCATTTATACGCACAGATTCCTTCCGGCATACTTCCATAACAAAGTTTCACCACAGAGTACACAGAGGGCACAGAGGATTATTTTTTTTCCTCTGTGCCCTCTGTGTACTCTGTGGTGAAATACAATCTACAACGTTCCTTTGGTAGAAGGCAACTCGTAATTGTAAATATCCCGTTTCAACGCCATCTTCAACGCACGAGCCAAGGCTTTGAAAATTCCTTCAATCTTATGATGCTCGTTCTGACCTTCGGCTTTGATATTGAGGTTCATCTTGGCTGCATCGCTGAGCGACTTGAAAAAGTGCAGGAACATCTCGGTAGGCATCTCCCCTATCTTCTCGCGGTGGAACTCGGCATCCCATACCAACCAGGGGCGACCTCCAAAGTCGAGACATACCTGGCACAGGCAGTCGTCCATAGGCAAAGCGTAACCATAACGTTCAATGCCACGCTTACTGCCTAACGCCTGATAAATACAATCGCCCAGGGCAATGGCAGTATCTTCAATGGTGTGGTGCTCGTCTACTTCCAGGTCACCTTTCACTTGGATGGTAAGGTCCATACCCGAGTGTTTGCCTATCTGTTCCAACATGTGGTCGAAGAAGCCGAGACCGGTAGCGATATTACATGTACCATTTCCATCAAGGTTGATGGCTACGTGGATATCCGTTTCTTTGGTAGTGCGTCGTACTTCGGCTTTGCGTTCACCGGCAAAGAGGAACTCGGCAATAGCATCCCAGTTGGTAGTAACCAATGCACATACCGGTTCCAGCCCTTTTTCTTTGAGCAGCTCCGTATTGGGTTGCAGGTAGATGGCACGGCAACCCAGGTTCTTAGCCAGTTCCACATCGGTAGCACGGTCGCCAATCACAAAACTTCCGGGTAGGTCGTACTCCTCGTTGTTGAGGTATTTGGTAAGCATGCCGGTGCGTGGTTTGCGGGTGGATGCGTTATCTTCGGGGAAACTCGGGTCGATGAATACCTCATCGAAGGTAATCCCCTCGCCTGCCAATGTCTTCATCATCAGGTTATGCGCGGGCCAAAAGGTATCTTCGGGGAACGAGTCGGTTCCCAATCCATCCTGATTGGTTACCATAGCGAATTCAAAATCGAGTTTGCTGCGGATGAAACCGAGGTTACGGAATACCTTGGGATAGAATTCCAACTTCTCCAACGAATCTAATTGGTAGTCGATGGGTGGTTCAACGACAATGGTTCCGTCACGATCTATAAATAGTACTTTCTTCTTCATTATTATAGGTTGTTTTTTGTTATCACTACACTCGTTTATTTATCCGTATGTATGAATACATAAGTTCTTTTACTTATAGTTTTCTTTTTCCATATAATACAAACCCTCTCCTTGGTCGCCATTCTCAAGATCGGTCAGTTCTACTTTGAAGATGCGGTATGAGTTGTTGGTTTCTGTTTTAGGGAAAGGAACTGTTAGCAGATAGGAATTACCTGACTGACCCGGTCCGAAATATTCTCTGATTTCCTGTTTCAACACCACAGGTACTTCTTCACCGTCAATCCACACAACAGCTTTCAGGTTCTCGGAAGAAGGAGCCATTATGACATCTACATATGACTGGCCTGCCTTTTTCCAAGCGTGGAATCGGGTAAGACTCAAAGGTCGAACATAAATTTGATAAACCGGCCGGGCTCCCGGTATACAGAATGTACGCAAGCCGTAAGCTTCCATACGATAGTAACTAAAATTAAGAGTGGTATCTTTATCTGCGATAAAATCCCAGCCCCAAAACTCCAATCGTTGATCTGCTTCGGGAAGAGAGGCAGGCGCAGTGTGTAAATACTTGGCCATATTTACTCCGAACACACTCTGATATTTACCTTTCGGAACTTGCGCCGTATATCGTCCGTTTTTATCGGTCATTGCTTTTGTAGCAATCGAAAAATCCAATCGCTGCCAAGCAACGGTAACACTATCCAACGGATTTCCGGCATAATCGGTAACCAACCCGTTAATAGTAACAGAATCATTTTTCGTTTGTGCAAATAACGACATACTCCACACAAGTAAAAAACACCAACCGAAAATTCTCTTCAGCATAATATAGTTCTATTTTAAAGCCTCTAATAAAGTATCATTCTCCTCACGGGTACCTACGGTTACGCGCAGGCAATTACCGCACAACGAAATAGAATGGCGGTTACGCACAATAATTCCTTTGCTTACCAAATCGTTATAAATACCTACCGCATCGGTTACCCGCGCCAGGAAGAAATTAGCTTCGGACGGGAATATCTGCAAAGTATACGGTAAGGCGGCAAATTCCTTCATCAGGCGGGTACGTTCTTTCTTCAACATATCTACCCATTGGGCTACCTTATCGAATTGAGCGAGCATTTTCAACGCCTGCTCTTGTGTAAGTTGGTTCACGTTGTACGGATACTTAATCTTGCTCAACAACCCGACAATCTCGGATGAAGCAAACGCCATACCCAAACGGATAGCTGCACTACCCCATGCCTTGGAGAAGGTTTGCAACACAATGATGTTGGGGTACTTATCCAATTCGGAAGTAAACGATGGAGCATCGGAGAAATCGTTATAAGCCTCATCAAGAATCACCAAACCGTTGAATCCTGCCAATACCTTTTCAATCTCCGAACGCAGTAAGTCGTTGCCCGTAGGATTATTGGGTGAGCAAAGAAAAATCAACTTGGTATGTTCATCTACCGCTGCCAGCAAGGCATCGGCAGAGAACTGGTACTGCGCATCGAGCAACACCTTGCGGTACTCCACATTGTTGACATCGGCACACACCTGGTACATGCCATAGGTAGGGTCGATAGCCACCACGTTGTCTACACCCGGTTCGCAGAAAGCACGAAACACCAGGTCGATAGGCTCATCACTACCGTTACCCAGGAAGATACATTCCGAACGAACCCCACGAATCTTGCCCAACTGCTCCTTTACTTCGTGTTGCAACGGGTCGGGATAGCGGTTGTAAGGAGCATTGTACGGGTTCTCATTAGCATCGAGAAAAACCGATGCGGTGAATCCCTTATACTCGTCGCGTGCCGATGAGTAGGGCTTCAGTTTCCAGATGTTGGGACGGGTGAGTTCTTGCAATGTTTTCATTTTCGTATCTCCTTTAATCGTACAGTAACTGCATTTTTGTGAGCATCCAGTTGTTCATTGGCTGCCATCACTTCAATGGCGGGACCGATGGCGGCAAGGCCTTCGGGCAGAATCTCCTGGAAGGTAATTTTGCGGATGAAACTATCGAGGCTCACCCCGCTGTAAGCACGGGCATATCCGTTGGTAGGCAGGGTATGGTTGGTACCCGAGGCATAATCGCCGGCACTCTCGGGTGTGAGTGCACCGAGGAATACCGAACCGGCATTGGTTACCCGGGCGGCTACATCCATGTAGTTCTCGGTTTCAACGATCAAGTGTTCGGGGGCGTATTCGTTAGTCATCGCCAATGCCTCGTCCATATCTTTCACCAGAATCAGTTTACTATTAGCCAACGCTTTGGCAGCAATCTCCTGCCGGGGCAGTTCGGCTAACTGGCGTTCTACCTCCTGCTCCACAGCTTGCTGCAATGCTTCCGAAGTAGTGATAAGTACCGCCTGACTGTCGGCTCCGTGTTCGGCTTGCGACAACAGGTCGGCCGCAACAAACACAGGATTAGCCGATGCATCGGCAAGTACCTCTACTTCCGACGGACCGGCAGGCATATCGATAGCCACATCACGCAGGCTTACCAATTGCTTGGCAGCTGTTACGTACTGGTTACCCGGTCCGAATATCTTATATACTTTAGGCATGCTCTCGGTTCCGTATGCCATAGCGGCAATGGCTTGTACCCCACCTGCTTTAAATACCTTGTTCACGCCTGCCACACGGGCAGCGAAGAGAATGGCAGGATGAATCTTGCCTTCGCGGTTGGGCGGTGTGCAAAGTACAATCTCCTTGCAACCTGCAATCCTGGCAGGTACCGCCAACATGAGTACGGTAGAGAAGAGCGGTGCGGTTCCACCGGGAATGTACAGTCCTACCTTTTCGATAGCCACGGCTTGTTGCCAACAGGTAACACCTGGCATGGTTTGCACGCGACGACCGGTAAATTGTTGGGAGGCATGGAAAGTTTCAATGTTCTGCTTGGCTAAGCGGATGGCGGCTTTCAGATCGTCCGCAACCAGTGCTTCGGCTTCGTCCATCTCCTGCTCTGTTACATTCAGGGAGGCAAGCACTACCTTGTCGAACTGCTCTTCACACGCCAACACGGCACGGTCGCCTTCGGTACGTACCCGGTCGATGATGCCGCGCACGGTACCAAACAGCTGCTCGGTATTGAGGGCGGGACGTTTCAGTATCTCCCCCCACTCACTGCATGAAGGATAGTTTATCAGTTTCATAACATGAATGTTTTACGGAATCATTTTCTCAATGGGAAGTACCAGGATACCCTCGGCACCCAATGCTTTCAGTTTGCCGATAATCTCCCAGAAGCGTTTTTCGTCGAGTACCGTATGTACCGAGCACCAACCTTCTTGTGCCAACGGCATCACGGTGGGACTCTTCATACCCGGTAATACTTCGATAATCTCGGTTAGCTTCTCCTGCGGAGCGTTCATGAGTACGTACTTTTTATCCTCGGCAGTTTTCACAGCATCCATACGGAACAGCAGTTCGGCCAATACCTCACGTTTCTCTTCGCTCAGGTTCTTGTTGCCAATGAGCAGTGCTTCCGATTTCATCACCACTTCCACTTCTCTCAAGCGGTTGCTTACCAACGTAGAACCCGAGCTTACAATGTCAAAGATAGCATCGGCCAGTCCGATACCCGGAGCTACCTCTACCGAACCGGTAATAACGTGCACTTCTGAGTTTACACCACGTTCCTTCAGATATTTATCTAATATCACAGGGTACGAGGTAGCAATCTTCTTGCCGTGAAACCACTGTACGCCGGGGTATTCGATGTCCTTGGGCATGGCCAGCGACAGGCGGCATTTACTAAAGCCGAGACGCTTCACAATATCGGCTTCCTCACCTTTCTCTACATATTCGTTCTCGCCCACAATACCAATATCGGCCACGCCGGCAGCTACTGATTGCGGAATATCATCGTCGCGAAGGAACAACACCTCCAACGGGAAGTTAGTAGATTGCACCAACAAGGTACGTTTTGTTGCACTTAATTTGATGTCTGCTTCTTCGAGAAAGCTCATTGTTTCTTCAAACAAACGGCCTTTGGCTTGCACTGCGATTCTTAACATGATTCTTATCGTTTTATTTGTATGTATCGGGAAATAAAAAAGGCTCACCTCATCGGCAAGCCTCGTTTTCTATATTACGCATATTACACAATATCATCCACGCCCACCGACTATTCGTTAGGTAAATGGTGATGATGATGTGCTGCTGTATATTTCATTGTTCATTTATTTTCGATGGCAAATGTATAGCATTTCTTTATAACCGCCAAACGTTTATCACAAAAACTGCTTTTTTAACATCAAATTAGCGGAAGCAACTCTTCGGGCTCTACATCACAGGAGGTAAAGTGCATATCTTCTTTCCCTTTTTCGGGCGAGAAGGTAAAATACGTACACAGGGCTTCGGTGCACAAATTTTCGTCCTTATCGTACAAACGCGCTTCTACCAACACGATGTTACGCTTCACTTCGCGGATGGACGAACGCAGTACAATGTGCGAGTCGTTGGTGCACACCGGGCGTCGGTAACGGGTTTCCATCTTCGAGGTTACCCCTGTAAGTTGCAGTTTGCGCATAATTACCCAGGCACATATCTCATCGAGTAATACCGCCTGAATGCCTCCGTGCAGGGTATCAATCCAGCCCTGGTACTCAGCACGCGGTTTCCAGATGCTGATAATCTCGTCACCGTCTTCGTAAAACTCCATCTTCACCCCTATCGGGTTGCTTGGTGCACAGCCAAAACAGTTGTATCCTTCCATCCCTTTCCAGGGGTTGATTATCTTCTTCATATCTATTGATTATTTAAATAGTTCGTTCAATGCACTTACATCGGGTACAATGTAGGTAGCTCCTGCGGCAGATAGTTCTTCGTAATCACCATAACCGTACAGCACCCCTACCGAGTCAATACCCACTTCACGGGCTCCGAGGATGTCGTGCTTACGGTCGCCCACCATGACAACGGTCTGCAAATCGGTAATACCGTTGGCTGCCAGCACGTACCTGATAACAGAGGACTTGGTGGGTCGTGAGCCATCCATCATACTGCCGCCTATAAACGACAGCGAGTCGGCCAGTCCGAAGTGTTCCACAATTTGCCGGGCCAGGTGCTCGGGTTTTGAAGTGGCCAGCATCAGGGTATAGCCTTTACTGCGGAGGTTGTGAAGCAACCCGGGAATGCCATCGTACACACGGTTCTCGTACAAGCCGGTTTTACAAAAGCGTTCGTGATATTTGTGAGAAGCCTCTACAGCCTGTTCCTGAGTAAAACCATAGAAACCTTTGAAGGATTCTATCAGGGGCGGACCGATAAAAGGGCAAAGATCTTTCAGGTTATCTACCCGGATACCATAATACTCCAATGCATATTGCACCGATTTGGTAATACCTTCCATGGAGTCGGTCAGTGTCCCGTCAAGGTCGAGCAGAATATATCGATATTTCTTCATGTATGTGATGTTATGCATTCGCCGCTGCCTGCATATAGTAGGTATATACGGGCAACGGCGAAGTTGTTAGAGCTAATAAAAAGAGGCAACCTAATTGGTTGCAGGTACGTTTAACGGAAAACTCCGGATAACCTTGCCATCCACAATGAAGTTGAGTGCGTTTACACCTTCTTCTTTCGGGAAGCAGAATACGGCAAATGGTTGCATGGTATATGTAATAGCCTCACCAATGGTCACCTCGGCATATACATTTATCATTTCGCCTGCCTTTTCGGCTTTGGTTATCACAATGTTTGTTTTTTGCTTCGCAGGCTTCAAGGCTATACCGGCTACAATGTTCTTCTCAAAATCGGGTTTGTCGATTTTGTTGTTCATTGTCTTTGCCACGCCCAACGCCAAGTCAAACGAAGCTTGATTAGTAAACAGGATACACTCCGTATCACTACTTAATTTATAGGTATTCTTCAGGAAATAGCCGTTCAGCATTTGTACTGTAACAGGCAGTACTTGAGGGGCCACCTCTACCGTAGCAAGGGTATCTTGCTGGGGTTTTGTATTAGAGGTTTTGGAGGTACATGCCATGCACGCCATCATAGAGATAACAAGCAAGCCAACAATTGTCTTAAGTCCTTTCATAATTTTAAGCATTTAAGTGAGTATTCATCGCAAAATTATAAAAAACGAGTAAACTATCATCGGGCTTTTGTTTTTTTTATGATAAATGCGTGCTATTTGCGTTTTTGGTATTTCCCTGTCTCAATTAATTGTTTCACTATTTTTCTGAGCTGCGTTTGGTTGATGGGTTTAGTAAGTACATAGTTACAACCCGCCTCAATAGCCGTCAACTTATCAAATTCAAAAGCAAAAGCGGTAATAGCCACGATAGGTGTATCCTTATCATGCTGCCGTATTATGCGGGTAGCCTCGAGGCCATCCATGCGCGGCATCTTGAGATCCATCAAAATGAGGTCGGGCGCCTTTTCGGCATGTACCCTAACAGCATCTTGCCCGTTTTGTACCACAATTACCGTATAGTACTGGCGCAACATAGACGAGATAAGCAGGAAATTAATCACCACATCTTCGGCAACCAGGATAACCGGCTTGCGGCCATCGAGAGTCAGAGCAGTTAAGCCGTCATTCAGCCCCTCTTCACTGCCTGCGGGTATATAGGGCAACCGGAACCAGAAACGTGAGCCTACTCCTTGCAGAGAGCTTGCCCCAACGGTTCCATTGAGTTTAGCTGCCAGTTCCTTACACACAGAAAGTCCCAGTCCGGCTCCTTGTACAAAACTGTCGCCTTTCATAAACCGTTCAAAGCAAGTGTCTACCTGCGAGGACGACATGCCTATTCCGGTATCGGTTACGTAGAACTCAATCAGTTGGTCGACACCGTCTTTCACTAAATCGAAACCGATGGTAATGGTTCCTCGTTGGGTAAACTTCAAGGCATTGTTTATAAAATGATTAAGTATCTGTATCACCCGGTTCCGGTCGCACAGAATGTACAAATCATCATAGGCAAAACGCGTAGAAAACTCGATAGTGTTACCTCGCTGCCCTTCAAAAGCCGTAAGGATATCCCGGCACATCTCATTTACATGCGTATTGGTAAGAATAGCTTCAAAGATACCGGCTTCAATCTTGGCAAGGTCGAGCACATCCGAGATAATTTGCAGCAGTAGTTCATTGTTTTTAATCACCAATGACGAGAACTCTTTGTTCAACTCTGAAGTAGGATCGTCGGCAATCATATTCGAGAAGCCTACGATGGCATTAAGCGGCGTACGAATCTCGTGGTTCATATTAGCCAGGAAGCCGGACTTCAACCTGTCTGATTCTTCGGCCTTGGTTTTGGCTTCAATGAGTTTCAATTCTACATCCTTCAGTTGGGTAACATCGACAGAAAGTCCAAACAATACTACTTGCTGCTGTTCCGGGTTGTAGTCAACCACTTTGACATGTACACGCAACCAACGCAGACTTCCATCACTATTAAGTACCTTGACCTGTTTATGAAATTGTTTCACAGTTCCGTTTACGGCTTCGCTCATAAACCGCCCCATTTCCGAGGCGTCGAGCGGGTCGATGGTATCGGGAATAAGTCCTGAAGCAAATGTAATATCAGAGCGTTCCACGTTAAAGTTATGAAACCACTGATCGGTAGCTTCGTAATCCAGCTTGTTATCCATCAGGCTGATACGAAAGAAGCCCACCTCCGAAAACTCTGAAATCAGACTGAACATCTGCTTGGATTCACGCAATTGCGAGTAGGTTTTTATCAGTTCGGTATGATCCGATAAAATAATCAGGTAGTTCATGATACGCCCTTTTGAGTCGCGCAAAGCGGTGGCTTCCAGGATGAGATTTTTCGACTCGCCATTTGTATTCTTGAAGAAACGTTTACTGAAAGGAGTATCCCGATAACATAACTCACAGGTTATATCTTCGCCTCTTCGCAGAGCTTCCCGCTTATCCAAGGGGATAAAGGTATTTTCAAAAATATTAATATTCAGTGAGTGCAAGTTCTCCAAATCTATAAAGCCCAACATATCGATGGCTTTTTGATTGGCATCCAATAAGTATCCCTCGCTATCGTATACCTCCATGCCGGCAGGAATATTCTTTTGCAAGTGCTTCAGGTGTTCCTTCTCTTGCCAGGTATCGGAGTGTGCCCGACGCAACGCAAGTCCCACTGAAGTAATATGCCCCACAGCTTCAAACCATTTCTGCTCCGTTTCAAGCCATACGTGTGGGCGCGATACGGTATCTACACCCATGTAACCCCAGGTTTTTCCCTTTTCTACCATAGGTACCAACATGGTCGAGGTAATATCCAGTTCCTTAAGCTTGTTGCGAAGAGGGAACTCGGTTATATCATCTATATTATCTACCACTACAATGTGCCCTTTTAATAGTTCAGAGTGCCACCATTCGTTGGGATTAGTGAAAAGTTTCTGCACACCGGGATGCGATAAAGAGATGCCTTCACGCACTTCTTCGTATATGCAGCTACGGGTATTAGTCGACCAATCGTACTCTATCAAATAAGCGCGGTCGGCATTAAATCGTTTTAAGATGGATTGCAAAATTTCAGTAGACACTTCATGGAATTTACGATATTCCATCAACATAAGTAGCAGCCGGGGTACACTATTCTGCCAATATTGGAGTTCTTTGTATTGTGCATTCAACACTCCCCAATTGAAAGAGGCATCTTCTTCGGCATCCATTTTCTGAATAAAGCCATAGGCTATGCGGCAACCGTCTTCTTCGGTTACTTCACCAAAGCGTATACGAGCTGCATAGAATTTATCCGGGTCATCCTGTTTCCGGATACGTAAATTACTGTTTACCTTGCCATACAGAGAGAGCATCTCCAATCCTACTGAAATCCGTTCACGGTCGTCGGGATATATCAACTCCACTATTTCAGCAAAAGAAACCACCTTGCCGGGTAATTGCAAACTGTTTACCACGTTGTCTGAGCAAGTAATGTGTTTGTCTGTAAGATTGGCTATCAGCCAACCACCCATAATTACTTTTTCTAATTTATCAATAATCTTTGCGCTGTCAAATGTCGCTCTCATCTTGCCTGGTTTTACTTTGTCGTTATACTTTTTTATTCTGCGTTAAGCAAAATTCCGCAAAGATACGAGGATATTTCAACAGTGCAACTATTTATGCCTTTTATATAAAATCAGGTGCACCTTTGCAAAAGAAAATCCCCCGAACAAACGAAGCATACTGCTCGCCTGTTCGGGGGATACTTTTCTTGCATACGGGTTAATTAGTATGTTAACCGTAATCCTGCTTGCAGGTTAAAATTGAAGGGCTTTTCTTTGCGTATTGTTTCTACTACCGATTTATCGTCAAAATAATATACCACACCCGGTTCTACATACAACCCTACCCGCTTGCTCACGTTAAACTGGGCGCCTACTCCACCGCTTACAGAGAACTGATATGCATTGAGCGTTTTGGTTTCGTCACCCCAGGTGGCATGTATACATCTCTCTATCATTCCCCCTGCCGAAGTATACAGCATCCATTTGTTGCGGTTGTAGAATGTCCATCCGCCTTTCAGCGGAATACCGAGATAATGCAGCTTTTGTGTCTTCGAACCTTTGGAACTTACCGTACTCACCTCCGAGGAGAGGTATGTATAGGTAAGCCCGCTCTCTATCGAGAAATTATTGCCCAACTGTTTACGTATGGAAAGCCCCACGCTGATGGGTTGATGATGATCGGCATTTACCACATCATTGGCATTCATTACATAGAAGGTCCCTTCTTTATAAAATACGGTTGGAGTGGCATTTAGTGTCGTACCATTGGCGGTAGACATGTCATAAAAACCAGCCATAGGCGGTTGTACATATTCATCCAAGTTCAAGTTCACCCCCGGGCTGATGTTGCCAACTCCCAAGCCAACCGACCATCCTCTACGGGAAGAGGCAGGTTTGGTGTAAGCCAGTTGCTTATAATCGGACTTCTTAACAGCAGACTTTACTTGTTTAGCAGGAACTTCCCGGGTAACAATCTGTTTAGCGGTAGGTTCTTCAGCCGTCACCTCTTGGGCAACAGGTAATGCATTACTTTCTGTTTCAACCACGTCTGCTACTTTTTGAGTAGTTGATTCGATGATGATTTCCTGCGGAGTAACTACCCTCTTGGCGGCAATATCTGCCAAGGCGTCCGGCTTCACCGATGGTCGGATAACCCCGGAAGGCTCTGTAACCGCAGCCTGCGGTTGAGGTTGGCGTACTTCGGGAATTACATCCGGAGCCGCAACCAGTGTAGGTACGGCTGTTTGCCGCATCTCATCGGCTTCAGGAGTATACAGGAACAGCAAGCTAACCGTTGATACGGCTACCAATACGGCAGCGGCAGCAACCATCGCCCATTTACGATACGAAAAGAGGTGTCGAACGGGAGATGGCGACAGCTCTTTCTCCAGTTGTTCCCAACCGGAAGCAGGCATCGGCTCCGAGTAATCTCCGAGCTTATCCTTCAGCTTTTTCATCCATAATTCTTTATCTTCCATCTCTTTTCTATTCATTTTGTTGTATCCATTCTTTAATTCGCCTGGCTAATGTGCTCTTGGCACGAAACAGTTGCGAGGCCGATGATTTTTCGTTGATGTGCAACAGAGAGGCTATCTCTTTGTGCGACATATCTTCGAAAGTGTAGAGGTTGAACACCGTCCGGTAACCTATCGGGAGTTCTTCGATAAACCGCATCAGCACAGCTTCCGGAATAACTTCCACCTCCCCTACATCGGGCTCTTCATAGGGTTCTTTCACTTCATCAATCCAAAGGGAGTGGGTCATGATATCGTTCTTACGGAAAGACTGTAACACAGTGTTTACCATGATGCGCTCCATCCAGGCTCGCAAGGAGCCTTCGCCCCTCCAGGTAAATTTATCAAATGAGTCAAAGACCTTTAAGAATCCGTCATGTGTTAAGTCCTGGGCCGTATCACGGTCGCCGGCATAGCGAAGACAGACGCCAAGCATGCGCCCCGCGTATCGTTCATATAGTTCTTTTCGGGCGCGATTATCACCGCGCCTGCATTGTTCCGCCAGCTCTATATCTGTCATTCTCTTTGCAGTGTGTTTACCTTATAAATACAATGACACCAAAAATACTGCACCACGTCAGGAGTTTAATCGCTTGTTTTATTTCTTTAACAGATAAATAAGCAATATTCTTTCCTGCATGGCATTTAGAAGTAAAACAATAGAAATTAAACAACTAACCAAAAACTTGTAAATACGATGAGAAAGCTTATTTGGATTTCACTAACGTGTATGCTTATGCTTGTCTTGCATTCCTGCCTCAACGATGATACTTCCTCTATTGACATGGGTACCATCAGGGTTATCGAAGGGAAGAATTATTACCTGCAATTTGACAACGGTAAGAATGTATACCCTGCCGACACTACTGCCATTCACAACTATAAAGTAGTCAACGGACAGCGTGTACTTGTATACTATGATTATCTGGACGGAACCACAACCGGATACGACTATACCATACGGGTAACCGGATATGTAAACATCCTGACCAAGGACATTATTCCACTTACTACAGAGAATGCCGAAAGTATTGGTGACGACCGGATTAATATCACCCAGGTATGGAGATCGGACGGGTACCTCACATTCAAATTTTATTTCTACGGAAGCTACAATCCTGCTGAGCCACACCTGCTAAACCTGGTACAGAACCAGATTAATCCGCCTGAAAAAGACAGGTACATCCATTTGGAGTTCAGACATAACAGCCACGGCGACTCTCCCGACCAACGGATGGTAGGATACGTCTCATTCAAATTGGATAAGGTTACCGACGAACTGGATTCGGCCATCGGATTCAAGATACGGGTAAATACAATTGAGGAAGGAGAAAAGATAATAACACTCGACTTCCCGGAATACTTGAGCAAACAACCTTCTGCGAGTGCCCTCCGGGAGGCCGCTCATTCAACAGGAATTATTTATTGATTTGCAAACTCATATATCAACAAGACCTAATTACCCTAAGCCAACAAACTAAAAGCCGATTGAACAACTTGGGGATGTTCAATCGGCTTCTTTTTGTTTCAATGACCGTTTTTATTATTCTTTATCTGCAAAGTAGTTCCATACGCAGGCACTCAAGGCCGCGCCTACAAACGGAGCAACAATGAATAACCAAAGTTGAGACAAAGCAACACCACCTTCAAACAAAGCCGGACCGATACTACGTGCCGGATTCACAGAAGTACCTGTGATGGGGATACATACAATGTGTACCAACACCAGGGTAAGACCAATAGCCAAACCGGCCAGGTTGCCTGCACCCTTCTTGGAATCGGTAGAACCAAGTACCACCAACACGAAGATAAAGGTAAATACAGCCTCGGCAATAAAGGCTTGAATCATTTCGCCATCGCCAAAACCGTTAGAGCCGGTAGCGGTAGGACCTTCGAACGAGCCTGTAGAAACCAAGGCAAACAGGATGGTAGAACCAATGATGGCACCAATCACCTGGAACAGCATGTACATACCGGCATCTTTACCGTTCATACGACCTGTAAGATAAACACCCAATGTTATAGCAGGATTAATATGACAACCCGAGATGCCGCCGATGGCATACGCCATAGCTACCACCGAGAGACCGAAAGCCAACGCCACGCCCAATGTTCCTACACCGGCACCTACGGTACCCATCAAACCTCCTGCAAAGACTGCACTACCACAACCCATTAATACCAGAACCATGGTTCCGATCATTTCTGCAATGTACTTTTTCATACTTAATTATCTGTTATTATTAGCAATATTTATTCAAACATAGACAATTCATACAAGAAACGCAAACTTTCTTCCAAAAAACTTACATATTATCGTGCAGTTACACAACAGAGAGTTGGAGAAAAGGTTTATTCTCTCCTACGTTTTTTTAAAAGAAAACAGGACATACGTATTAGTGAGTAATGGCCAAAAGGGTTTGAGCCAATGCCTTACAGGCGGCACGGTCTATCTTTCCGCTGCCGGTCATGGGAAGTTGGGATACATGGAAGATGTGCCGGGGGCGGTGGTATTTGGGAAGTTCTTCGAAGATTGCTGTGTCCGGGGTATCTTGCTGTTCCAGCAGTAGTACAACAGCTTCGCCCAAACGGGCATCGGGTACCGAAGTGACGGCAAAAGGAGCATGCAGGAAGGAACGAAGTTCGTTCTCCACTTCTTCCATCTGTACCTTGACACCGCCGGTGTTAATCACATTATCTTTGCGGCCGATGATGCTAAAACTACCATCGGCATGCAGGCGGGCCACATCGTTGGTAACAAGTATTTCATCGCATACCAACGGAGCATGAATTATCAGGGTATCTTCGGCAGAAAGGGAGAGTTGCACGGAAGCAAAGGGGTGGTAATGCAGCGAGGCATCGGGACCGTTAAGCCTGCGAAGGGCAATATGCGACAGGGTTTCGGTCATTCCGTACGTGGAATAAACAGCACCGGGAAGCTTGCGCAGTTCTTCTTCCAACGAAGCGTCGATGGCACCGCCGCCAATAATGAGCGCCCCTATTTGTTCCAGACGTTGCTTTTCCTGCGGTACGCGAAGGGTGTTATATACTTGCAACGGTATCATGGCGGCAAAGCGGAAAGGTATATCTGCTCCGGCAGAAGCCTCATCGGAAAGCGGATGTCCCGACGGGGTGCGTACCCACAGGTTCAGTCCGGCAACAAGCGCACGTACCACCATCATTTTGCCGGCAATGTATTGCATGGGCATGCAGAGCAAGGCATCGTCACCGGCTTGCAGGCCAAGAAACTCACACGTAAGACGGGCGCTTTGCATCATCCGGTCTTTACGCACGGTGAGTTGTTTGGGTGTTCCGGTAGAGCCGGAAGTTTGCACCGTGAGCGTAGGCGAATCGTTGAACCATTGCCCGAGGAACTCGAACAAATCGGCCATCAAAGGTGATGCAGCAGGAGTAGTGCCCTGCTGAAACCGGTAGTCAGAGGCCAGTGCCCGACAAGCATCGGGGGTATATGTACGTCCTTCCAGCCGAAAGATCTGTTCATTGCGATTCACATTCATATTTCTTAATTTGTTAAGTGAAGGGCATGAGCACCCAATTATACAGCCCACGCCTTTCACTGTTACAGCCCACGTCCGCAGGGGTTGCAGCCCACGTGCACAAGCCTTATAGCCCACGTCCGCGACCCTTGCAGCCCTGGGCTGTGAGGGTTACTGCCCACGTCCGTGGAAGGGTGAGTTATTCCCCCCCTTTCCACCACAAACTATCGTCTATTAATCCGATAGGTATGTCTATATTCTTTGTAAACAGTTCGCCGGTACCCAGTCCCTGCGCCTCTTCAATACGGAACATACCCAGCCATTGCGCTATAGAGTTAAGCCCGATGTTACTTTCCAAGGCAGAGGTAACCCACCACTCTGTATCAACCGCCTCGGCTTCCTGCATCCATTCGTAACAACCGTAAAAGCCTCCGTGCAGCGATGGTTTCAGTACAATATACTCCGGCTTAAGGAAACTCATCAAATCTCTTTTTTCGTCTACGGTATGATGACCTATCAATTCCTCATCCAGCGCAATGCATACGTCCGATTCATTTATAAGAGAAGCCATCTTTTCCCATTGTCCCGCTCGGATAGGTTGCTCCACAGAATGCACCGCGAAGTAAGAAATACGATCCAGCTTCTCCAACGCATCATCGGGACTAAATGCACCGTTGGCATCTAACCGTAATTCCAAATCTCCGGCATGATAACGGTCACGAATATGTTTAATGAGCGACAATTCCTGTTCAAAATCGATGGCACCAATTTTGAGTTTAAGACACTTAAAACCGGCTTCCAGCTTGGCATCAATTTGCTTCTTCATATACTCATAATCGCCCATCCATATCAATCCATTGATGGGAATACCTTTCCAGCCATTGCCAAAGTCGGTATCATAGAAGTTATACACTCCTGTAAACAGGTGCGTATAAGCGGTTTCTAATCCAAACAAGATGGAGGGATAATTACGAAGCTCAGGAACAGCTTTCAGCAGATAGTAGCCCACAACCTTTGGCGATTGACACGCAGAGTAAGACGTATGTGGAGTAAAGTCAATTTTCGGAAAGCAATTTGCCTGGTCTACTTTTTCACAAAGCCCGGCCAGTATTTGTGCATAATCAGCACTATAATCGGCACTCAAATCAGGAAGCGGAGCGCACTCGCCTATCCCCACTCTACCAGGGAACTCAGGTAATGAAATATGCAGATACCATACATCACGCGTAGTATACACACCCCGTGATGTACCTGCCGGGTGCTTAAATTGCAATTGTTTAGGAACAATCTTGATCATAAAATTAAGAGTTTTTCAAATTTATATAATAGTTTAATTGGGTTAGTTTGTCAGGCACAGGTCGTGCATCCTGCAGTTAAGGCATTTTGGGAAACTTCTTGAAATCGGGCTTTCGCTTTTCGAGAAACGCATTCTTACCTTCGTGCGCCTCGTCGGTCATGTAGTACAGCATGGTAGCATCGCCTGCCAATTCCTGGATACCGGCTTGTCCGTCCAGTTCGGCATTGAGTCCGGCTTTAATCATGCGCAAGGCAAGCGGACTGAGCATCATCATCTCTTCGGCCCACTGCACATATTCGTCTTCCAGTCGGTCCAACGGAACCACTTTGTTTATCAATCCCATATCAAGGGCTTCCTGTGCATTGTACTTACGACAGAGGAACCAAATCTCGCGCGCCTTCTTCTGCCCTACCACACGTGCCAGGTACGACGAGCCGAAACCGGCATCGAAGCTACCCACGCGCGGACCGGTTTGCCCGAAGATGGCATTTTCCGAAGCAATGGATAAGTCGCATACCACGTGCAATACATGTCCTCCACCAATGGCAAAGCCATTCACGGCTGCAATCACCGGTTTGGGAATACTACGGATTTGTTTCTGTACATCGAGCACACTCAGGCGAGGCACCCCGTCCTTACCAATATATCCGCCGAAACCTTTCACATTCTGGTCGCCTCCCGAGCAGAAAGCCTTATCGCCTGCTCCGGTAAGTACCACCACACAGATATCTGCCTCTTCGCGGCAAATGCGCAGGGCATCGCTCATCTCGCCTGTTGTGGTAGGAGTAAATGCGTTACGGTACCGTTCGCGGTTAATGGTTATACGGGCAATGCCGCTATAGTATTCAAACAGGATATCTTCGTATTCCTTGATGGTGGTCCATTCTCTTGCTGACATAGGAATTCTATTTTTTAAGTTGATGATAATATTCTTTCAGGATGCGTGCATCCTTGTTTTTATTGGTTACCACCTCCAACAACAGGGGTTGTTCTTGTGGTTCGCTGGTGGCAAAGCGGGCCATGGCTTCGGCCAGTTGCTCTTCGTCCTCGGCTTGCAGGTAGATGAAGCCGCGCTCCTCGGCCCAACCTTTGGCAGAGGTTTTGTGAACGCCGGTGATAAACTTGTGCGAAGTGCCCGACATTTCCAGTCCGGGCAGAGTGTGGAATATCTCTCCACCCCCGTTGTTAAGCAACAGGATACGGAGGTTACTGCCCACATGGGTACTCCACAGGGCATTCATATCATAGAAGAAACTCAGGTCGCCTATCACCACAAAGTTCAGTTTATCTGATACCGAGGCATAACCTACGGCGGTTGACAGCGAACCTTCGATGCCACTGGTTCCACGGTTACAGCATACTTCTACGGTAGCAGGTACGGTAAACAACTGTGCATAACGCACCACTGAGCTGTTTGCCAGGTGCAAAGCGCACTGTTCCGGCAAAGCTTTGATAAGCGAACCCACCGCCAACATTTCCGAATAGGGAAGCTCAGGTTGCGGAATTTCCTTGCAATAGTTCTCCCAGGCAAGCGGGTATTCAGGTGTTTTCTTATCGAGCAGATTGGCAATCTTTTCGAGAAACTCAAACGGGTCCATCTCGATAACGGTAGTAAGGGAGCCGTACAAATCAACCACTTCGCTATCGGCAGCTACGTGCCAGTGTTCGCGGGGCGGATGCTTGCGCAGGTATTGTTTGAGGCGTTTAGATACCACATGCCCACCGTAAGTAATCACCAACTCGGGTGTCATCTTGGCCTGCATCTCGTCGTCCATAGCATACAGGGCGGCATCGAAATTCTTCACGGGAAATCCGGGCACGGTTTGGTTACCAATGTGCTCCGAGAACCAGGCAAAGTGCTTGTACAGCAATTTGGAGTATTTCTTATCGAACAGGTAGATGAGGTTCATCTGCCCCACGATGGCCATGCGCTTCTGGTATTTATTGAGCCGCTCGATGAGTTCGGTGTAATCGCGGTCGTACACGTTAAGTCCCTGGTATCGAGTAATGACACGCACTTCAGGAAGCGACTCTACGGTAAACTGGAACAGAGGTTCGGAGATGGGAATATTGATATGCACCGGACCTTTACCGTGATGCCGTGTTTCCAGAATGGCTTCGTTCACCAAACGGTTGCAGTACCATTCGTCCTCCTCGGTATGTATCTCGGGAAGGGTTACTGACTTCTTAACCAACGTACTGAATACCCCCGGTTGCGGAACGGTTTGCCCGTCCATCTGCCCAATCCAGGCAGCAGGACGGTCAGCGGAGATTACAATCAACGGTACCTGCTGGTAATAGGCTTCGGCTACGGCGGGATGCAGGTTGAGCAACGCCGTACCCGAGGTACAACATACTGCCACCGTACCACCGCCCGCAAGCGATAACCCAATGGCAAAGAAGCCCGCGCTACGCTCATCGGTAGCAGCAAAGCAGGTAAACGAAGGATGCGTGGAAAGGGTATGTACCAACGGAGCATTGCGACTGCCCGGACAAAGTACAATGCGGGTAACACCATGCGCTTCGAGAAGCGCTACCAACTGGAGTATATTCTTTTTATCTGAAAACATTATTGTAGTGTTTAGTGATAAGTGATTAGTGATAAACACAAAGTTAACCACTAATCACTTATCACTTATCATTAATCACTTATTATTTTCATTGTTTGCATTTTCTTTTCTGTTTCCTGCCACTCATCGTCCAAAGTCGATGAAGCAAGCAGTCCGCCACCGGCATACAGTGTCAAGGCATTGGTACCTATCTCCATGCAACGCAGGTTTACGTACAGGTCGGTACGTCCTTGCGGGTCCATCCAACCAATGAATCCCGAGTAGTAACGACGGTTATACCCTTCCTTATCGAGTATAAAGCGGTAGGCTTCTTCTTTAGGAAGCCCGCACACCGCCGGAGTGGGATGCAGCAAGTTAAGCAAACTGCCTAACGGATTACTGCCGGATAACGAGAAACGGAAGTCGGTACGCAGGTGCGACAAAGCACCGGCAAAGACTGCATACGGGCCTTCTTCCTGCGGGGTAACCCCCAGCGACAACAATTGTTCGCGGATATATGCCGATACATACGCTTGTTCCTTTCGGTTCTTCTCGCTCCACTCGCGCGGCAGTTCACCGTTCTGTACCGACTGAGTAGCCGCCAAAGCCATCGTGTGCCAGGCACCCTGCTCACCCGACAGGATAATCTCGGGTGTACTGCCCAACCATAAACCTGTGTACGGGGTATAGCACATATATACATAGGAGTAGATATACTTGGCACATGCTTTGTAAAAAGCTACCGCAGGAGAGAATTCCGCTTTCCTGGCCAATATTTGCTTGCGTGAGAGCACCAATTTGTCGAACTCCCCTTTGTGCAAAGCATCAATAAACTCCTCGAAACATTGGGTATAATGCAGCAACTGCGCATCGCCCTCTTCGCCCGGTAAAGCCTCACCACACAACGGTTGCTCCGGTTGGGGAGAAACAGGAAGCCGTACATCATCCAACGAGAACACATCCGGCTCTATCAATACCACAGGACACTCCACACTTGCCCGGAACGGGGCAATCACGAAACCTTTCTGCTCGTTGAGCGCCTCTACCTGAGTAAGTGTACGAACCGTACCGGAGCTTTGCATCACGAAGTGCGGGGCTGCTTCGCCCGGATGGCGGTACATGGCAAAAGCACACTTACGCCGTATCAGTTCGTCAATCAACCGGGTATAATCAGTTTCCTCACCCATTATCTTTTCTTTAATACACTATTTGTGACTCGTACCGATGATACGAGCTTGCCCACAGAAGTAAACACATCTACATTCCACACGTGTGACGAGCGTCCCTTGTGCACCAGGGTTCCTACGGCACGCACCGTATCGCCCTCGTAAGCCGAGGATATGTGGTTACCGCTTACCTGTATGCCCACCGCAAATTCATCGGTTCCGCAGATTTGGGAAGAGCCAAACCCCGCCACCGTTTCGGCCAATGCCAATGTGGCTCCGCCGTGCAACAAGCCTAAGGGTTGGCGGGTACGTTCGTCTACCGGCATGGTAGCCTCTACCCGCTCCTCGGATACATGTGTATATTGAATACCCAACGCATCCATCAAGGTATGATGGTTGCGTTGGTTCAGTTCGTCGAGATTGGTGTTCATCGCTTATAGTTTGTCAAACCGGTTTGCAGGAAGTCAATGTACTTGTCAATATCTTCATCGTACACAGCTGCTTTGTTAAGCGGCAGTCCGTTGTTATCAACCAATACATAGAAGGGTTGCGCATTGTAGTTAAACTTCACTTGTTGCAGGTAACTCCACTTATCGCCCAGGGTGCGCAACTTGCGTTCTTTGCCGTTTTCGTTTACCACAATAGGTTCGGGAAGTTTAGTTTTATTATCTACATACAGGGTAATGAGCACGTAGTCTTTGTTGATAATATCGCTCACTTTCGGGTCGGTCCACACGGCTAATTCCATCTTACGACAGTTTACACAACCGTATCCGGTAAAGTCGAGCATCACAGGTTTGCCATGCTGACGGGCATAGGCCATACCCAAATCGTAATCGTCGAACTTGGCATGTACTTCCTTATTATAGAGGTTGAAATCCTGCGTATTCATAGGGGGCGAGAAAGCGCTGACTGCCTTCAACGGTGCACCCCACAAACCGGGAACCATATACAGGGCAAACGCCAGGGAGATAAGTGCCAGGAAGAAACGGGTTACACCTACTTTATTGTCATCGTCGTCGTGCGGGAACTTGATTTTGCCCAACAAGTAGAAACCGAGCAAGGCAAAGATGATGATCCACAAGGCGAGGAAGGTTTCACGGTCGAGGATGCCCCAACCATAAGCCAGGTCGGCTACCGAGAGGAACTTCAAGGCAAACGCCAATTCCAGGAAACCGAGTACTACCTTGATCACGTTCATCCAACCGCCCGACTTAGGCATGGATTTCAACCAGGTGGGGAACAAGGCAAACAGCGTAAACGGCAACGCCAAAGCAATGGCAAAGCCC
>JAVBVL010000006.1:0-51661 GCA_031554285.1 Bacteroides sp. | reverse complement strand
AATAATTCCCTTTCCCTCCTGGTAATTTGGTAATTGCTCGTTGTTTAGGAATCGAAGCTCACGTATTACTCGTTCGCCTTCTAACAGGTCGTTTAGGAACTCTATTAATAACTCTTTGGACACCTCTTGTCCGAAAATCTGTTTGAATCCCCAGTCGGTAAAGGGGTTAATAAATTTGCTCATTAGTTAATCTGGTTACGATTTGTACTGCAAATATAGTTTTTTTAATAGAAAACAGAAAGAATAGAGTGCTTATTTGAGTACGTACCTGTGTGGCAATTGGTACAAGCCACGATGCTTCGTTACAGGGAGAGCTTATCGAACCCTACACGGGTAAACTCTTGTTCGAAGTTAGGGGTGAAGATACCTTTGCCCAGCGCGGCTTTTATCTCGTCAATCGTCCAAAACCTGCCATCGGCCAGCTCTTCGCTGGGGTGTATCTCACCAGTGTACACCGTTTTATGCGCAAACACCAATTCGCGTTCGCGGTCGCTCTCGAATACATAGCTGGTAAGCAGCTCGGGAGAGAACTCGGTAATGCCCAGTTCCTCAGACACTTCCCGCCGGAGGGCTATCTCTATGCTTTCGCCCAGGTCTACATGTCCGCCTACGGCGGTGTCCCACTTGCCGGGCTGTATGTCCTTCCAGTCGGGGCGTTTCTGTAAATACAGTTCGCCGCGGTGGTTAAATACATGCAGGTGCACCACCGGGTGAAGCAACTTGCTGCCGTTGTGGCACTCGCCCCGGGTGGCGGCGCTCAGGATGTTTCCTTCGGGGTCTACCACGGGAAACATTTCTTGGTTATTATCGCTTTGTAACATGATTAATTCTTTTTTAATCTTTTAAACACCCCAATGGAATAACTTTTACTCCATCTTCTCTTTTTTCTGTTTTCACAAAGGGATGCTTTGTGTTTTTGAGGTGATTCACTTTGTCTTTTTGATGTATTTTACTTTGTGTTTTTGAGGTAATCTTCGGAGTCTACCACGGGAAACATTTCTTGGTTATTATCGCTTTGTATCATGAATAAGCCGTTTGTTTATTGAAACCGGCTGCAAAAATAATGAAAAATGGGTTGGAAGTGTTCGATAGAATTCTTATTATTGCATAAACTTTAAACAGATTGCTTATGTATAAGAAAGTTATGTATAGTTTGTGTGCCGTATTGACAGTGGTGAATGTAGTGAGCTTATTGATGGACTTCCACATTGGTTATGTGCTCAATTTGGTGGTAGTTGTAGGAACTTTTCTGGGAGTTTACCTGAGCAAGCCCAAAGCAAAAAATGAACAGCATTGAGGGTAGCCGAAAAGGCTACCCTTCATGTTGTTATTACCCTTGTAGACGTAATGATACCTCTAATAAATTGTTGTTTTGGTCATAGCCAGGAAAACGTACATTGTACATAAGTGGGTTTTGGGGAGCATGATTTAAGATAACCCCATTTCCTTGTGCTGCTACTATTGCATTAAGTTGAGCGCGTTGCAGAACTCTAATTCTAATAAAGTTGGCTCCGTGGTGTTCTATCATGATGATTCCATGAAAGATGTTTCCGTTTGGTAATGTTATACTATACATAGTTGTAAGTTTTTAGTTTGACTCTATTGATACTTATACTCTACGCTGCCTTTCGGTGAAAGGGTGGTACCACTGATAGAAACCGAAATTTCCTTGCACAGTGCTACGTCCTGATCGACCACCGTACGCCACGGATCCCATACCAAGCCGGTTTTCTCGGTAGCTTTTACGTGAATACCGGTGGCGTTGGCAGGTAGCGGAATGGTGGTTGAGAAAGGTGCAGTCTTACTTTTGTCGTTTTCGCCCCACGATTTGCTTGTAAGCACCTCATTTCCTGCATCGTTGTACGAGCGTTCTTTCCAGTCTACGTAGAATTTGGCAATGTAACCACCGGAGTGTTTCAGGTTCAACGTTCCGCTGGTGTACTCGGTAGAGGTGGTTGTTACGTACTCCGTACTGCTGTTGATGGTAGCAATTTGGTTCTTTTGAAGGAATACCGACGTGTAGGCAATGGGGAATCCAGGATTCTTCTCGCTATACACGGCATTCTCGGTAATTACTTTCTCAATCTGAGCAAAGTCTTTAGTTACTATCTGTGCATGGGTTTCGGCATCACCGCCCAGTACGATGGCGGTAAACTCGCATTGGTCGAGTACCGACTTGCTTTCGGCCGATACCTCAATGTCGTTTTCGCGGATACTGGCTTTCAATGCAGCCGAGATGTCTAAACTGGTATCGCTGCTCTCTACCTTTACGTAGATGGTACGGCCGTACGATACATTCGACACAAATGCCGACGGGTTGTCATTGTTTACACCTTTCTGCTCAATCTCTTTCCAGGTAACCGTGTCAGCAAATACGGCCGAGGGTGAAGTGGGGTTATCGATGGAAATGGTGTAGAAAATCTGCTTGAAGCAGAGTATATGTACCTGCTTCTTGTTTTTGGAAACCGCCTCGAAGTCAATAGCCAGCTTTTTGTTGAGCAGTTCGAAGTTACAGCCCAATGCTACGGTGAGTTGGTCTTCACTGTAAGCCTGTGTTTCAACGTAGGAGTAGTTGGCATTGTGGCTGTTGCCGGCTGCATACCTCTCGTTCCAGGCTTGCAGTATCTTATTTACTCCTTCGGAGATGGACGAGTAAGTAGGCTTGTCTACCACCACGGTGCCGTCGGTTCCCATGCCGGGAAGGTCGATACGGAGGGTAAGCGGCGCGCGGTCGGTTACCAATGCGTCGGGCATATTGTCCGTTAGCTTTTGGTTGGCAAGCAGCAAAGCACCGGGATAGGTACGGTCGGCCACGGAAGTGATAACGGCAATGTCTGAGTTTTTACCGCTCAGGCTGTGCTTCTCTTTCTTGATAACAATGAATTTGTCGCCATCCAGTTTGCCCTCTGCGGGTACATAGTTTGTGATTTCTTCGCCTTGAAAGGCCAGAATTGCTACGGGGTCGTACGAGAGCCCGTAGACTTTTTCGTCAATTTCGTTCATGATACATACTTTTTAGTAAAACATTAAGTGATAAAGAACTTTTACCGGTAAGTCTTTACGTCAAAAGTAGTAGATGGGCGGATGGGACGGAAATTTGTTTTCCCGGCAGCAGTTAATTCTTTCCCAAGGGGCGTTGCTTCTTTCCGGAGGGTCGGTTCAATGTGCTTAGTACGATAAGGAGGGAGTTTAAATCGGGAGTATATAGTTCGCTTATCGGGAAGTGTTTTTTGCCGATGAAGAACATATTTCCCGCAAAGGCATCAATGAAATAAAGGTTGAGAATGAAGGAGCGATGAACGCGTAGAAAGGTGTCGGCGGGAAGTTTGCGCGCTAACTGGCAAAGCGGAAAGGCTACTACTATGGGCTGTTGGCGATTGGCTATGTTTATGCAACAGTAGCTTCGGGATGCTTCTATCCACATAATTTGTGAGAATAGTATTTTTCGGTAGTAGTCGTTTATCAGGATGAATATTCCGTTGTCTATCAGCTTTAGGAGTTGACGGTTCTTTTGTGGGAGCTTTATTGCTGTGTATTGGGCTAAGCATCTGCTGTATGTTTGATTTTGGGGAGTATTGGCTGATGGTTCCAGGGTTTCTATCTGTTGTATTTCCAGGTTCTCGGTGAAGTGTGCAGGCAGGTTTACGGTGACTGTTTCGTCTCCGCATTTGATAGTAAGGTGTGTCATGTTGCGTTAAGTTAAAAGTTATACAATGCTATGGTAAGTTGCGGGAATTATTCAAGGGAAGAAACCCGGGGCTCTTCCCTTGAATAATGATAAATCTCTATGGTGGGGTTAGCTAATGATCCTTATTACAAGGGAAAAGTGTATTGGGATACCCTATCAAGGATACACCCAGCACATCTACGCTGCTACAGCAATTATAGACGAGGCTGTTATTTATGCCCACTATTGCTCCCGGATACTTGGTGCCGGGGTCGGTGGTAGCCTTTATCGTTTTTGATGTGTTATGAGAAGTATGCATGTTACCATGAAAAGCTCCTGCGATGCCACCTGAACATACGGAACCATCACCTGTACCTGTGGCTTCAATAGTCCCCTCGTTACGGCAGTATTTTATGCTTCCATTTGAAACACCAATTATGCCTCCTACATAGAGATATTTCCCCCAGCCAATTACGGATCCGTAATTAGAACAATATGAATAACATCCAGCATCATAGCCAGAACCTATGATACCTCCTGCATCAACTATATTGCCAGAATTGTCAGCGGAAATATTCCCATAATTATTGCATGAAGTGATTTTGCATTGCATATCTAAATGACCAACAATTCCACCTGCATCGAGTGGAGGCTGGTAGATGCTGAAGCTGGCTGCTGCTGTCACATTGCCTGACATTGTACAGTTGATAAGGCAACTGATGCTAGCACTCCCGGCTAAGCCCCCGACGGAAAAAGTATATGTATCTATATCTACATCTATATCTGTAATTGTTTTCATAACTACATCTGCCGATACATGGAGGTTTTTGATAGTGCCTCCAGAAATGCGGCCGAAGAAACCGAAATCAGCATCTGAGACTGATGTCCAGGTCATCAATCCACTAATGGTATGCCCGCAACCATCGAAGCTGCCGCTGAAAGGTTTGGAGAAATTAATCCCTATGGGCACCCATGCTGTAGCGGTTATGTGAATGTCTTTGGTGAGCTTGAAGTACTTTCCGGCGTAGTTGGTTCCCGCATTTACATCGTTGATAAGCTTTTGCAAATCGCCACCGGTAGATATCAGGTAAGGTTCTTCCGCCGTACCTCCCCCGATAAAAGTGCCGGTTAACGCTGCCCCCGTTACCTCGCCCGTGTACTGAATCACTGTACTATTATCGTCCTTCCATTTATCAGAATCGATAGATACATTATGCACCAAAGCTTTGCCCAGAATTATATCGGCATTTATGCCTGTGCTGGCAGTAGAGGAGTAATGCTTTACCGATGTACCTGTTGCATTGATGTACGTGGCCGACAGGTAGAGCTTTCCGCCTTTCTTCAAGGTGGTGGGCAGTACGGCCATGTAGGCTGTAACGGCATCGCCATTTCTGTACTCCTCGAATGTCATGGTGAGGTGTTTCGATTTTAACAAGGGAGTACCGTCAAAGGCTTTCTGTGCCACTGTAATCTCTTCTTCGTCTTTGCCGTCAGTGATCTGCTTGTCCAGACTCAGGGTGAGGCTCTTCAGCGTGTGTGGCTCCCCGGCTTCCGTATAGGGAGGCACTTCAATACGCAATATGGCTACGGCGGGCTTAAATGGAGTGTCATTGGTTAAGCTCGTTATATTAGTGGCTACCATGTAGTTATACGCACTTAGATGAGCCAGGTCATTACTGGCGCTTTGTATCTGCCCCAACATATTCATTATAGCATCGTCCTGGTATTTGGAAGATTTGAAGGCGGGGTAAAATATGTTGTAGTTACCATCGCCCGTGGGGTTACTTCCCTCAAAAGTGGCCTTTTTACCGGTTATGTCGGCTTCTTTTTTTATTTCAAATTTAGCGCCTATGCCGCCTTTGTACACTTTAATGGAATCGCCAACTTCCCAACTCAGAGCGATGGTCTTGGCATTAGTATACTCGTGTGTCATACGCGATGTAGCGGCATTGTCATCTGCCAGGTAGGCAGTAAGGGTTGTCTTTTCACCGGAAGTATGTCCGTCGGGGGTTTCGGTCACAAAATCGGTAGATGTACAGGCATTGAGTGCCGGTAGGGCGGCTGCCAGAAGCAGTGTGCGCAGAGTGTGTGTAATAGTGGTTGTATGCATGGCGGTTAGTCGTTAATGGTAGTAAATAAATCGTTGATGGCATTTTCATACTCGGCAAGGTCGAAGCCGGGGGTTGTCATGCTCCCCACCTGAATCCCGTCGCCGCTGTCAAAACCGCTTAGTCCCATTACGCTGCCTTCTACTTCCATCTCCAATACTTCAATGGAGGGTGCCACGTAGGCGGTTCGTTCTTTTTGTTTCTTCATTTTTCTATGTTTTTAGTTGTTATTACAAAGGTGTATTGTAAATATGCTCGCCGGTTATCTACCAAAGTACGCATCTACCCTTGCCTGTGCATTGGCTCTCAGGTTGAAGTAGTAAAAAGGAAAATCCTGTCCGTGGTACACACCTCTGGGAAAGGGCATGTCGGGGTTGTAGTAATCGTCGGGATTTACCGTAGAGCATCCTATGGTGCCGCGTTGGGTAATCACGGCATCAGCAAAACCGGGTCCTACCACGTAGCCGCCCTTGCCATCTTCGCAATAAGTGCCAAGATTGAGCGAGGCAGGTGCGGTGACCTTGTCACAACTCCAGGAGAGGGGGTTAATGCACACGCCTACGCCATCGGCCATTACGGGGTTGGGGCCGTCGATAACCGGTGCTTCGGTGTTGTATGAGATAATTACCCGGGTGTCGTTGGCCGAGGTGGCAAACTTCAGGTGTTGGTTGGCCAATAAATACTCGTTGGTAATATCGTAGCCTATCAGGTAGGCTGCCACCATGCGGTTGTACGCATCTTTATATTTTCCGTTCGAAAAATATTCGCTCATGAAGTACATCATAAGGTTGCTTCCCTGCGAGTGTGCCGCTAAAATAAAGGGGCGTCCGTTGTTGTGGTGGTCGATGAAGTACTCAAAAGCCGCTGTCAAATCGGTAAGAGGTTCCCGGTGAAACGCCTCCGACTTTTCTGCCGGCGATTTCTCCATGATGGCAATACTGGTTTGGCGGTAATAGGGGGCGTACAGGTTGCCCACGGTTTCAAAAGCCGTTGCCTGCCCATCATACATGTAGCGTGCACGGGCGCGTACTTCGGCATTGGTTACATCGGCGTATAGGTTGGGGCCTGCGTACACGGTGGGATACACGTAGAATACGTCTACTTGCTTGGCAGGCGTTGCATCTGCTGCATTGATCCAGTGGTAGGAATCGCTATAGTTAAGCGGTTGTACCGGTGGCTCGTTGTGGCTATTGTCCTTACTACAGCTTGCGAAAAATACCAACGCAAGTACCATTGCCGGGAGAGCCATGCCTGATTTTAGAGCTTTGAATTTTTGTCCTGCCATACTTGTTTGTTTTTTTGTTTCTATTACATGCTGATGTAACTATTTATAACCGTTCTGCGTTGCCTGAAAGCGGATGCTGCTACTGCAAATCGGTATATACAAAAATAGCTTATTGCCTTTCCTGCTCCAAAAAGAAAGATTACGGAAAAGTAAAAAATGTGCTGGATTGTAAATTTCTTCACCCGAGAGGTGAAAAAGTGAACGTGTGGAGTAAATGCTTGGTTGGATTATGCAGATAAAGAGTGCTTTGTGCAAGTTTTGCAAAAAACACTTGGATGGAGGGTTTAGCAGCTAAGAAAACGGTTTGCGCGGCTGAATGTAAACTTATTTTGTGCGTTATGCCCCGTGCTGCGCTCTATTTGTTTTTATACTGGCGGGGCGTCATGCCGGTTATTCTAAGGAAGGTAGCGTGGAACGATGACAGGGATATAAACCCGCACTCTTTAGCTACCTCTTTGATAACCACTTTCTCGTTGCAGTCAATAAGTTCCTGCGCCATCTTGATGCGGTACTCCTGTACTACCTGGCTAAAAGAGGCATTGTATCCGTCGTTAAAGAAGCGCGAAAGGTACGTACGGTTCAGGGGCAATACCTTGGTTACGTCCATTAGTTTGAAGTCCCGGTGCGTGTAGGGTGTGCGACTGTTCATCCATTCTTCGAAAATAGCTTTGTACTCTTCCAGCGAATTGTCCGGGTAGGTATCCTTCAGGCGGGATTCTTCTTTTTCATACAGCTGTATAGCTGCCTCTTCGTTGAGCGTTTCTTCAAAGAACTGGCTTGAATAAGGGTTTTCATGAAACAGCGCTTTGTAAAGCACAATGCCGAAACACGCCTGAAGCACGAGTTGGTGTGCCAGGAATGCCCAAACGCCCGAGTTAAATAACATAAATACAAAGAAGATAGCGATTCCCCAGTTGCCCCAAACAAAGTGCTTGAGCCATTCAATGTTCATGCGGGAGGTATCGGGGTAGTTTTCGTTACACCAACGGTCGTAATAAAATTTGTACCGGGTAATGATTAAGAGCAACGCGCACATGTAGGCAAAAAACATGGCAAACAGCGGGATGCGGAACCATACGTTAAAGTGCCCTATCTGTTGAACGAAATCCGAGAGATTATCTAACACGGCAATGGGCTCCTGCTTTATAGCCAGTACCATGAAGTAGGTAGAGGCGGTGCACAGCCAGGGAACAAAGAACAGGGCGCCCCGCTTCCAGTTAATCCATCCCGGGCGGATGGTTTCGAGGGTGAAAGGAAAGGTTATGATAACCAGCAGGTTGCCGAATATCAGGAAGAAGGGTGAGAAGAACTCGTACACCACAATCTCTTGTCCGTTTATATATACATGCAGCAAGCGGTTCAGGTTGTCGAGAAACCACCACAGGAATGTAGCCGAAAGGATAACGCGCGCCCGGTTGCCGTTGGCACGCAGAAACAGAAAGATGGCGCCAAGTAAAAACATGGCGGCTGAAACTGTGTTCAGTACCAGAATAAGTTGTTCCATAAAGTATGCTATTGGGAGCAAATATACTTATTTTTTGAAGTAAACCAATGAATGGGGCAAAAAGAAAAGGATGCCTTTGCAGACATCCTCTCCGGAAAAACTACTCGTATTGTACTTATTTCACTTCCATCCCATTGTTAGTCAAAGTAACATTCAACACTTTGAGATACTTGGCGTATTGCTCCGGAGTCAATGTTTTCTTCATCAACTTCAGGTTACCGTACACGGCCGTACGCAGCTTTGAATCTTTGTCCTTCTTCGAGGAAGAAGCCTTTGCCAACTGTTCGGTGAAGTACTCACTGATGTTAGCTACTTCGTCACTTTGCATAGACGACAATTTTAGGTATTGTCCCAACTTATATACATTGATGTTACCTTCCCATTTCGCATTCGTAGGTTCTTTTTCTGCTGCAAATGCGCCGGCAGTAAGGGCAAACACTGCCATGATTGTTAATACTGACTTTTTCATACTTGTACCTACTTTTTAATTTGTAATCTGAAAGCTCTTTGTGGCTCTCTTTGTAAGTACAACAATATGTTTTACAACATTGTTTGCGCCGGTTGTGGCAAAACATGTTATTTAGCATATTATTTGATATATGTCAAGTGCGCGGAGGGTTTAAGGCATGAGTAAGGAGGAGTCGCCGTAGCTCAGGAACCGGAAATCGTGCTCCAGGGCATAGGCGTATATCTGCTTCCAGTCGCCCTTTACAAAGGCCGAAACCAACAGTAACAGGGTGCTTTGAGGCTGGTGGAAGTTGGTTACTATCGCTTTTACTACCTTATAGGTGTAGCCGGGGGCAATGATAATCTGGGTGCTTCCGTGAAACGTCTCCATGCCGTGGCGGTCCAGATAACTGACCACATGCTGCAAGGCTTCTGCCGCGGATAGGGCGCTCTGCGCATAACTATCGTACGGTTGCCATTGGCGTACGTGCAACTCTTCTTCGGTGGCATCGGGGTTCAAGGCAAGGGTTTCACCTATATAATATAAGCTTTCCAGGGTGCGTACCGAGGTGGTGCCTACGGCAATAACCGATGCGCCGTGTGCAATAATCTGCTTGATGGTGCGACGGCTTACCGAGATGTACTCCGTATGCATCTCGTGCCCTTCAATCTCTTCGCTCTTTACGGGCTTAAAGGTTCCGGCTCCCACGTGGAGGGTGAGCTCTTCGATGGCGATGCCCTTTTGTTGCAGTCTGTCGAGTACGTGAGGGGTAAAGTGCAGTCCGGCGGTAGGAGCGGCTACCGAGCCTTTGATTTTGGAGTAAACCGTTTGGTAGGTTTCCTTGTCGCTCTCCTCGCTCTCCCTGTTCAGGTAAGGAGGGATGGGCAGTTCGCCAAATACCTCCAGGATATCGGCAAAGGTAACTTCGGGGTTGTTCCAGCGGAAGTCTACCCAGTGGCTGGTGCCGTGCGAAGCTCCGCGGGTGGCGGTGAGCGTAAGGGTATGTCCCTTTACGGTGAGTTGTTTCTGCAAGTGGCCCTCTTTCCATTTCTTCAGGTTGCCTATCATACAGAGCCAGGCGGCGTGTTCGGTTTGCTGGAAGTTAAGTACATAGTCGTTGGGCTGTATGGGTTCCAGGCAGAATACCTCGATCAAGGCGCCCGTTTCCTTGCGGAAATGCAAACGCGCCTGGATTACCTTGGTGTTGTTAAATACCATCAGGCTGCCTTCAGGCAGATAACCGGGCAGGGACGTAAATGTATCCTGGGTAATATCGCCCCCGCGGTACACCAGTAGCTTGGAATGGTCGCGCTCGGGTAAGGGAAATTTGGCAATACGTTCGTCGGGAAGCGGGTAGTTGTACTCGCTGATACGGATATGTTTGGGATTTTGTTGCATGGTTATTCTGTTTTCTTCGGCAAAAATAGCGATATTTGGCGGACTTAATGAACAAGTAAACCGTAAAGTAATGAAAATAGGAGATAAAGTACGCTTCCTCAGTGAGGTAGGCGGGGGAATTGTGAAAGGATTCCAGGGAAAAAGCATCGTGTTGGTAGAAGATGCCGATGGTTTTGACATACCGATGCAGATTACCGAATGTGTGGTAATTGATACGGACGATTATAATATGAAGCGGAAGGCGGCGCCACAACCTGCCAAACCGGAAGAGCCTGCCAAGCCCGTTAAGCCCGAGATGCCGGTGTTCAAACAAGCCGAAGTGCGGGGTGGTGATACGCTGAATGTATTCCTGGCGTATGTGCCCGAGGATATAAAGGCTATCAACAGCACGCCGTTTGAGGCGTATCTGGTAAACGACAGCAACTATTTCTTGTATTATACCTATCTCAGTGCCGAAGGGAAAGCCTGGAAAACCCGCTCATACGGGGTGGCAGAGCCCAATACCAAGTTGCATCTGGAAGATTTCAACAAGGATGTACTCAATGAATTGGAGCACGTAGCGGTACAGCTGATGGCGTTTAAAGACGGACACACGTTTGCCCTGAAGCCTGTGGTAAGCGTGGAATTACGCATCGACACGGTGAAGTTCTACAAACTGCATACGTTCCGCGACAGTGATTTCTTTGAACAACCCGCTTTGATGTACGATGTGGTGAAGAATGACGTACCTGTACGTCAGGTATATGTATCGGCCGAAGAGATTCAGACCGCCCTGCTGCAAAAGCACGATGGAGGCAAACCGAAATCGCAGCCCATCGTAAAACCCGCCACAGGCAATGCCGTCGTCGAGATAGATTTACACATCGATGAGCTGTTAGATGATACCAAAGGAATGGGGAACAGCGAAATGCTGAATTACCAGTTGGATAAGTTCCGCGAAGTGATGGAGCAATACAAAAGCAAGCGCGAGCAGAAGATTGTATTTATCCACGGGAAAGGCGATGGGGTACTGCGCAAAGCCCTCATTGACGAGCTGAAACGCAAGTACGGAACTTGCCGGTATCAGGATGCTTCGTTCCAGGAATATGGATTCGGTGCTACGTTGGTAACCATCCGCTAAGCATATACAACAAAAAAAGGCGTCGTTGGTAGAGCTCCAACGACGCCTTTATTAAAAACTACTCTCATTTTGTTTATTTCACTTCAATACCCTTGTTGTTCAGGGTTACATTGAGCAAGGTAGCGTATTTAGTGTACTGCTCCGGTGTCAATGTTTGTTTCATAAGCTTTAAATTGCCGTATACGGCATTGTGTACTTTGCTTTCTTTATTTTTTTTAGAGCTTGTTGCTTGCTCCATTTGTTCTGTAAAATATGTACAGATGTTTGATACTTCCTGGCTTTGTGAAGCAGACAGGCTTAAATATTTTCCCAATTTAGAAACGTTGATGTTTCCTTCCCATTTGGCATTTGTAGGTTGGTTTCCCGCTGCAAATGCACCGGCAGCAAGGCAGAAAGCTGCCACGAATGTTAATACTGACTTTTTCATACTAATCCTACTTTAAATTTGTTATCCTAAAAATCCAATCTTTTTAAAAACTAATACCTATTGAAAATCGATTTATAAGCGCTTAGATTTCGTCTTTTCTTTATGCAAATATAACAACATGTTTTATAACATTGTTTTTAAGCGCAAAGAAAAACATGCTGAATAGCATCTTTTTTGATGTAAATCAATTCCGGCAAGGGCAATTTTACATTTCTATGTCTTGTTTTTTACTTTCGTTTAAGTTGGAGGGAGGTTAGTCTATCCAAAGCAGGTGGCTCATAATGCCGTCGGAGATGAAAATACCTTCGCGGGTGAGGCATAAATTGCCTTCTTTAAGTACCAGTTTGCCTTGTTTCAGGTACTTGTCGGCCATTTGGAGGCAGTAAGTGTAGTAGGTATTACCAAAATCTTGTTTGAGTTGCTCCAGCGGGAGGCCCCACTTGGTGCGCAGGGAAGTAAGGATGAATTCATTGTAACGTGTGGGTGTGTCCCGCTCTTCTTTTTCAAAGGTCCGCTGTCCGCTCTCTATTCCTTGTATATAGGTGTCGATGGAGCTCACATTCCACTCCCGACTCTCGCCGTCAAACGAATGGGCCGAGGGGCCGCAGCCCAAATAAGGGATGCCTTTCCAGTAAGAAGTATTATGACGGGATGCTTTGCCCGGTTGGCAGAAATTGGAGATTTCGTAGTGCTCGTATCCGGTGGAGGTAAGCCGGTCGATAAGTTGGGTAAAGAAGATGAGGCTGCTTTCCTCGTCTACTTCATGCACTTGCCGGTTTTGCAGCATTATATATAAAGGTGTATCTTCTTCCACAATGAGGTGGTAGGCTGAGATGTGTTCTACCTGCAGGACAATGGCCTGTTGCAGGTCTTGCTCCCAGCGTTGGGGCGTTTCACCCGGCAATCCGTAAATGAGGTCGATACTGATGTTTTGAAATCCGGCCTCCCGGCAACGGGCTACGGCCTCAACGGCTTGTGTGGCGTTGTGCCGGCGGCGAAGCAGCTGTAGCGTGTCATCGTGAAAAGTTTGCACCCCCATGCTGATGCGGTTGAAGGGGAGTGAAGAAAGCATGCGCAGGTATTCCGGAGTCAGGTCGTCGGGATTGGCCTCAAGGGTGATTTCTTTGGTGTACTTTAACCCGAACAAGCGGTCGAGGGTGGCAAAAATAGTATTGAAATCAGTGACCGTCAGTTGTGAAGGTGTACCTCCGCCAAAATAAACCGTCTCTACCGGTTGTCCCTGCAGGTAGTTGCAGCGTATCTCCAGTTCGCAACAGAGTGCACGTACGTACGCGTCTTTCAACTCACTGCGGGTGGTGGAGTAGAAGTCGCAATACACACAACGGGTTTTGCAGAAAGGAACATGAATGTAGATACCGGCCATGTGGTTCCTGGAATTAATAAAATGAGTTGCCGTTTCAGGGCTTTTTGCTGCTTTCCTGGTATAGGGTGGCTTGCTGCACAAAGAAAGTGAAGATCTTCTCCATGATACTGTCACCTGCCACTGTGAGCCCTTCCGGGTGGAACTGCACGCCCCAGATATGCTGTCCGTTGGTGGGTTCAATGACCTCAGGAATGCCGTCGGTAGCCCAACCGGTGACACGGAATCCCGGAGCTACCTGTTTCACGGCCTGGTGATGGTGCGAGTTGGTGAAGAGTTGGGTTTGTCCTGTGACTTGGGCAATGACCGATTCCGGAAGCAGCGTTACCGTATGCGTGGGTACACTGTTGGGAAGGTCCTGTTGGTGATGTACAGTGGTGTCGGGATGCTGTGTGGGGATGTCCTGATATAATGTTCCGCCAAAAGCCACATTAATAAGTTGTTCGCCCCGGCAGATGCCCAGTATAGGTAGCTTGCGAACAGCCGCCCGGTGGATGAGTGCCAGGTCGTACACATCACGTAAGCTGTCTACCTCGCCTAATTGCTCAATCGGATCTTCGCCATAATAAGAAGGGTTTATATCGGCACCGCCTATTAATATCAATGCATCAATCCGGGTTAATAGTTCGTCCAATGCCTCTTCGTTTTCTGTTATCGGAATGAGCACAGGCAAACCACCTGACAATAGTACGGACTCGGTATAGGTGCGGCGAACCGTTGAATAACCGTCCGAGTGTGAACAAGAAATACCTATTAAGGGCTTTTCTTGCTGGGCGCAGAGTGAAAATCCCCAAAAAAGGAAGGAAAGTGTTAGTAAAATAGTCTTCATTCTGTTTCTTGTTTTAGATTAAAGAATGCGTAAAGTTATGAATTTCTTTTTGTTGATGCAATGTTGCTTCATAACAATGTTTTATAACACTGTCTATAAATTGCTTTTCCCCTGATTAATGTCTACTTTGCGCCTCACTATAATTAATGGTATGAAGAAACATACTGAGTAATTCACCTAATTTTCAGTTATTATGAAAGTATATCAAACCAACGAAATTAAGAACATCGCCCTTTTGGGAAGTTCTGGCTCTGGGAAAACCACTCTCGTGGAAGCGATGCTCTTCGAGAGTGGTGTTATAAAACGTCGCGGGTCTGTTGCCGCCAAAAATACGGTGAGCGACTATTTCCCGGTTGAACAAGAGTATGGTTACTCCGTTTTCTCAACGGTATTCCATGTAGAATGGAACAACAAAAAGCTGAATATGATTGATTGTCCGGGTTCGGACGACTTTGTAGGAGGCGCAGTTACTGCCCTGAATGTGACCGACACGGCAATTCTTCTTCTCAATGGCCAATACGGCGTAGAAGTCGGCACTCAAAATCACTTCCGATATACTGAAAAGTTTAACAAGCCGGTTATCTTTCTGGTGAACCAGCTGGATAACGACAAGTGCGATTACGACAATATTCTGGAGCAACTGAAAGAGGCTTATGGCTCTAAAGTAGTGCCCATCCAATACCCGCTCAATACAGGTCCCGGATTTAACTCGCTCATTGACGTGTTGTTGATGAAGAAATATTCGTGGAAGCCCGAAGGCGGTGCTCCCATCATTGAAGACATTCCCGCAGAAGAAATGGAAAAAGCGACCGAATGGCACAAAGCCCTGGTAGAAGCTGCTGCTGAGAATGACGAAGCTTTGATGGAAAAATTCTTTGAACAAGATTCATTGTCGGAAGATGAAATGCGCGAAGGTATCCGCAAAGGATTGGCCGCTCGTGGTATGTTCCCGGTATTCTGTGTATGCGCAGGTAAAGACATGGGCGTTCGCCGCTTGATGGAGTTCCTGGGTAACGTGGTTCCGTTTGTTTCGGATATGCCGAAGGTTGCCAACTCAGAAGGTAAGGAAATTGCTCCCGATGTAACGGGGCCTACTTCTCTTTATTTCTTTAAGACCAGTGTTGAACCACATATTGGTGAAATTTCGTACTTTAAGGTAATGAGCGGTAAGATAAAGGAAGGCGACGACCTGACCAATGCCGACAGAGGTTCGAAGGAACGCATGGCACAGTTGTACGTAGTGGCAGGTGCCAACCGTATCAAAGTAGAAGAACTGCAAGCCGGTGATATTGGTGCTGCCGTGAAGTTGAAAGACGTAAAAACGGGTAATACCCTGAATGGTAAGGATTGTGATAACCACTTTAATTTCATTAAGTATCCCAACTCCAAATACTCACGTGCCATTAAGCCGGTAAATGAGGCGGATGTGGAAAAACTGATGGTGCTCCTGAACCGTATGCGTGAAGAAGATCCTACGTGGGTGGTGGAAATGTCGAAAGAGTTGAAGCAAACAATTGTACACGGACAGGGAGAATTCCATTTGCGTACGTTGAAATGGCGTATTGAAAACAACGATAAGTTGCCGGTGAAGTTTGAAGAGCCAAAGATCCCGTATCGTGAAACCATTACCAAAGCCTCGCGTGCCGATTACCGTCACAAGAAACAGTCGGGTGGTGCCGGACAGTTTGGTGAAGTTCACCTGATTGTGGAACCCTATAAAGAAGGTATGCCGATTCCCGAAACCTATAAATTCAATAACCAGGAATTTAAGATTAGTGTACGCGGACAAGAAGAAATTCCATTGGAATGGGGTGGTAAGTTAGTATTTGTTAACAGTATTGTGGGCGGCTCTATCGATGCCCGTTTTATGCCGGCTATCCTGAAAGGTGTTATGGCACGTATGGAACAAGGTCCGTTAACCGGATCGTATGCCCGTGATGTACGCGTGATTGTGTATGAAGGTAAGATGCACCCGGTAGACTCCAACGAAATCTCCTTTATGTTGGCAGGTAGAAATGCGTTCAGTGAAGCATTTAAGAATGCGGGGCCGAAGATTCTGGAGCCTATTTATGACGTAGAGGTATTTGTTCCCTCGGATAAGATGGGCGACGTGATGGGTGACCTGCAAGGGCGTCGTGCTATGATTATGGGTATGAGTAGTGAAAAGGGATTCGAAAAACTGGTAGCCAAAGTTCCTTTGAAAGAGATGGCCTCTTACTCTACAGCGCTTAGCTCGCTTACCGGTGGACGCGCTTCCTTTATCATGAAGTTTGCCAGCTATGAACTTGTACCGGCCGATGTTCAGGATAAGTTGATTAAAGAATTCGAAGCAAAACAGACTGAAGAATAGGATTGTATTGCAATTTGATAAAGAAAAACCGTCATTTCTCGCTGAGAGATGGCGGTTTATTTTTTAACAATGATTAAAATAGAGGGAATTCCATCTGTGAAATTTTTAATTTTTTATTAAATTTGCAAACTAAAGGTGGGGTAGTGTTGTTATAGTCGTCAGATTGTGACCTAAATTCCCCTTTTCGGTTAATTAACAAAAATATGCGGTTAAATCAGGTTAATTGATTAGGCGCGCGATTTAAGGGGACTTAATTTTGTTGCTATGAAGAAGTCAACAATTTGGATATTAGGTATAGTGATGGGCCTTTCTTTTCTGAGTTTGCTTTACTTGCAGGTAAGCTATATCGAGGAAATGGTAAGGATGCGGAAAGAACAATTTGATGCCTCAGTAAAAAATGCTTTATTCCAGGTGTCAAAAGATGTGGAGTTTGCGGAGACAGAGCGCTGGCTACGGGAAGACGTGTCTGAAACAGAGATGCGTGTGATGGCAGGTTCGTCCTTGCAACAAGGAGGTGATGTGCTGAAGAGTACACGAAAATTTACGGTAAAGTCGCCTGATGGTAAACTATATACGGACTTTGAGTTGCAGGTAATGACTACCAAGCCTACCGAGTTGCCAAAACCGAGAATCTCGCCGGAACATGGACGGAATACCATTCCGCAAACCTCGCGGGATTTGTTCGAGGCAGTGAAAAACCGTTATTTGTATCAACGGGCATTGTTGGATGAGGTAGCTTTGCAGATGGTGTACCGGGCAAGTGATAAGTCGATTGGCGAACGCGTACGGTTTAAGGACCTGGACGACTACCTCAAGTCGGCATTGCTTAATAATGGTATCGACCTGGAATATCACTTTTCGGTGATTGATAAGGATGGCAAAGAAGTATACCGTTGTGCGGATTTTGTAGACAAAGGTAGCGAAGACTCCTATACGCAACCGCTGTTCAAGAATGATCCGCCGGCCAAGATGAGTATTGTGAAAATCCATTTCCCGGGAAAGAAGGACTATATCTTTGATTCGATTAGTTTCATGATCCCGTCGTTGATTTTTACTTTCGTACTGCTGATTACGTTCATCTTCACCATCTATATCGTGTTCCGGCAGAAAAAGTTGACGGAGATGAAGAATGACTTCATCAATAATATGACGCATGAGTTTAAAACCCCCATATCGACCATTTCGCTGGCTGCACAGATGTTGAAAGACCCGGCTGTGGGTAAATCGCCACAAATGTTCCAGCATATATCGGGGGTTATTAACGATGAAACCAAGCGGTTGAGGTTCCAGGTTGAGAAGGTGTTGCAGATGTCTATGTTCGACAAGCAGAAAGCAACGTTGAAAATGAAGGATTTGGATGCCAACGAGTTAATTACCGGAGTGATTAATACCTTCGCACTGAAAGTAGAACGATATAATGGTAAAATAACATCGAACCTTGAGGCCACTGATCCTGTTATATTTGCGGACGAGATGCATATTACCAATGTAATCTTTAATCTGATGGATAATGCGGTGAAGTACAAACAACCCGATGAAGATTTGCTGTTGAATGTTCGTACCTGGAATGAGTCGGGCAAACTGATGATTTCGGTACAGGATAACGGAATTGGAATTAAGAAAGAAAACCTGAAAAAGGTATTTGATAAGTTCTATCGCGTGCATACAGGTAATCTGCACGATGTAAAAGGGTTTGGACTGGGATTGGCCTATGTGAAGAAGATTATTCTGGATCATAAAGGAACCATCCGCGCCGAAAGCGAGCTCAATGTGGGAACTAAATTTATTATAGCATTACCTTTATTAAAAAATTAATGATATGGACGAGAAACTGCGTATTTTATTATGCGAGGATGACGAGAATCTTGGCATGCTTTTAAGAGAATATTTACAGGCAAAAGGATATTCTGCCGAGTTGTGTCCTGATGGAGAAGCCGGATATAAGGCTTTCTTGAAGAATAAATACGACTTGTGTGTATTCGATGTAATGATGCCTAAGAAGGATGGATTTACATTGGCGCAAGATGTACGTGCTGCCAATGCTGAAATTCCAATTATCTTCCTGACTGCCAAAACCTTGAAAGAAGATATTCTGGAAGGATTTAAGATTGGTGCGGATGATTATATCACCAAGCCGTTCAGCATGGAAGAGCTTACTTTCCGTATTGAAGCTATCTTGCGTCGCGTTCGGGGTAAGAAGAATAAGGAAAGCAATGTGTATAAGATTGGTAAGTTTACTTTCGATACACAGAAGCAAATTCTTTCTTCGGTTGCCGGTCAAACAAAGCTGACTACCAAAGAATCGGAGTTGTTGGCGTTGCTTTGCTCACATGCCAATGAAATTCTGCAACGTGACTTTGCGTTGAAAACCATTTGGATTGACGATAACTACTTCAATGCCCGTAGCATGGACGTGTACATTACCAAGTTGCGCAAGCACCTGAAGGATGATGAATCCATTGAAATTATCAACATCCACGGAAAAGGATACAAGCTCATTGCTCCCGAAGCCGAAGTGTAACAAGCGTGATAAAATAAAAAATCCCCGAAGCTATTAAGCGTCGGGGATTTTTTTGTTCTTCAATTCTTTGCTATTAATCCGTAATTCTTTTGTTGATGAAGATGTAGGTTACAAGTCCTACTACTATCAAAGCAGCACTACCACCCAAAATAACGTTGTTGTTCACATTTCCTGTAAAAGAACAAATAAGTAAGGTTGCTACTGCAATCAGGATTAATATAAGTCCCAAGTTCTTCAAAAAGCCTTTCATGTGTGTGTAATTTAAATTATATTAGTCACAAAGAAAACATAAATTCTTCAACGCGCGAAATTATTTGTGCAAAAAAACGATTATTGGACCTAAAAAGTTGACTTTCCGCTTATTCAGAGGTGCGTGAGCCTAATCTTTTAGATTGAAAAAAATCTTCCGCAGTACATCCTGACTTATTCGGAGCTCCTCTAAGGAAAGCCCTTCGAGGGCTTCTTTGAGCGTTTGGTTGGTAATAACGCGCGCCTTTTCTTCCAGCTCCTTCCCGGTTTTGGTCAGGTGAATAAGGTTGGTGCGTCGGTCTTTTTTATCGGAGATGCGAACTACCAAGTGCTGGCGTTCCATGTTGTCAATCAGGCGCGTCATACTGGGCTTGTCCTTAAAAGTTGCATTACATAACTCTTGTTGGGTTACTCCATCTTTCTCCCATAGGAAAATGAGTACTGTCCATTGCTCGGGGCTGATTTCCAGTCCGTTTTGCCGGAAATTGCGGTATAATTTCCGGTTAATAGCTGCCGATACCTTGCCGTTTAAGATGGCAAAAATAAGGCGGATGTCAAAATTAAATTGCTCTATCATGAAATTATTGCTTAAACAACTTTGCAAATGTAAGTCACTTTATTGACAAATCCTAATACTATAGGTGTAAAAAAACTCTAAATATTTGTTGTTCAAAATAAAATGGCTACCTTTGTACCCGCATTTTAAAAATAAATTATTTATTTATTAATTAAACGAGTATGAATCAATACGAAACCGTTTTCATTTTAACTCCCGTTTTGTCTGATGTTCAGATGAAGGAAGCGGTAGAAAAATTCAAAGGCATTCTTCAAGCCGAAGGTGCTGAGATTATCAATGAAGAGAATTGGGGTTTGAAGAAACTGGCTTATCCTATCCAGAAGAAATCAACCGGATTCTATCAATTGATCGAGTTCAATGCAAATCCTGCTACAATCGACAAGTTGGAATTGAATTTCCGTCGTGACGAGCGTGTAATCCGTTTCTTGACTTTCAGAATGGATAAGTACGCTGCAGAATATGCTGCTAAAAGAAGAAGTGTAAAATCAACTAAAAAGGAGGATTAATCATGGCACAAGTTCAATCAGAAATCAGATATTTAACTCCGCCTTCAGTAGATGTTAAAAAGAAGAAATACTGTCGTTTCAAGAAAAGCGGTATTCGCTATATCGATTATAAAGATCCTGAATTCTTGAAGAAATTCTTGAATGAGCAAGGTAAGATTCTTCCGCGTCGTATTACCGGTACTTCTTTGAAGTTCCAACGTCGTATTGCTCAAGCTGTGAAAAGAGCTCGTCACCTGGCGTTGCTTCCATTTGTAACTGACATGATGAAATAAGGAGGAAAAGTATGGAAATTATTTTGAAAGAAGACATTGCAAACTTGGGTTATAAGAACGATATCGTGACTGTAAAGTCAGGTTATGGTCGTAACTTCCTGATCCCTACCGGAAAGGCTGTTATTGCTTCTCCCTCTGCAAAGAAGATGTTGGCTGAAGAGCTGAAACAACGTGCTCACAAATTGGAGAAAATCAAGAAAGATGCTGAAGAAGTGGCTGCTAAATTGGAAGGTGTTGCTTTGAGCATTGCTACCAAAGTAAGCGCTACCGGTACTATCTTTGGTTCGGTTGGTAACATCCAGATTGCTGAAGAATTGGCAAAACTTGGTTACGAAATCGACAGAAAGATTATCGTAGTGAAGGACGCTGTAAAAGAAGTTGGTTCTTACAAAGCAACTGTTAAACTGCACAAGGAAGTTTCTGTAGAAATTCCTTTTGAAGTAGTAGCTGAGTAATCTACATTGATACAGATATAGAGAAGCGGCTTCCTGCAAAGGAAGCCGCTTTTTTTGTTGGCTCAATCATCAGCCTGTAAGCCGGTTAACAGAGCTGTTGCTTTTGGTTACCGGAGGAGTGTGGTTTGGTTACCACGCGTATACCGGCTGTTTAACAAGTGTAGCTACTTTGGTTACCAAACCACACTCGCTTGGTAACCAAATTAATATGGCAGGTTACGTATGGGCACAAAAAAAAGTCTGTAGTGCTTTCGCACGGCAGACTTTCAATTCTCTCTAATGTGTTCGAGATTACTCAGCTACAACTGCTGCGCTGTCTACTGCTACTGTATCAGCTGCTGCTGCTTCGGCTGCTGCTGCTTCTACTGCTGCGATTGAGTCAGCGATACGGATTGAATCTGCTGCTGCTGCTTCAGCATCTTTTGCTTTGTTACCGCAAGAAGCCAATGATACAGCTGCGATAGCTACGAACATCAAAACTACTTTTTTCATTTTCTTTGCTTTTTAAATCTGTAATACAATTAATTGCTTTTAAAACGATGCAAAGGTATGCACTTTTTCAATACGTTGTTCTCCTAATAGCAACTTTTTTTAAAATATTTTGCAAATGATTATTTTTTAGCTGTTTATTTGGCAATTTGCAACCTATATTAGTCTTCGGCGATGCTATTGTACAAGAAACGCTTGATACTCTTCTTGGGGGTTTTCTCAAATTCTGTTGGATAAAGTTGGATGCGGCTTACCTTTTCATAGGCAGCTACCATGTTATTCAGGTTTTTGAGGTTCTCGTCCATAATCGTTTGCAGGTTCTTGGGCTCATTCAATCCCAGTGATTCCAGCGACTCATAATCGGCATATACCAATGCTACCAACTTTTTGTTACGTTCAATAATCAGGCTTTCGAGGATAAAAGGCATGTTGTTAAGGCGTGCTTCAATTTCTTCGGGGAAGATATTCTGTCCGCTGGAACTCAAAATCATGGTTTTGGAACGTCCGCGGATAAAGAGATTGCCGTTGGCATCCATGGTTCCCAGGTCGCCGGTGCGTAACCAACCATCTTCGGTAAAAACTTCCTGCGTAGCTTCCGGGTTCTTAAAGTAGCCTGCCATCACGTTCTCGCCACGTACTTGAATTTCGCCGGTAGTAGCTTCGGGGTTTTCTTTATAGATGCGCGCCTCCATAATGTCGAGCACTTTGCCCGACGAAGAGGGAATAAACTCATTCCAGGGAGCGTAGCTAATGAGAGGGGCGCACTCGGTCATCCCGTAACCAATGGTAAAGGGGAATTTTATGCGGTAGAAGAATTCTTCTACTTCGGGGTTCATGGCTGCGCCGCCAATAATTACTTCCTTGAAACGTCCGCCCAGTGCGTCGATGAGTTTCTTGCGGATTTGCCCGTAAATCTGTCCGTCCAGCAAGGGTATGTTTAAAGCCCACTTCATGCCTTTCTTGTTGATAAGTGGCTGAATTACATTCTTGTATATCTTCTCGATAACCAGCGGAACGGTGATGATGAGGTTGGGTTTTACCTCTTCAAAGGCTTTCATGAGGATTTTGGGAGAGGGGGTCTTGCCCAACAATATCACATGCGTACCTACGGCAGTTGCCGTGAGAAAGTCGAACGCACAACCGTAAGCATGTGCCAGCGGAAGGAAAGAGAGTACCCGGTCGCCCTTCTTCAGCAGCTCGGTACGGATGCCGAAGGTAACATTGCCTGCCAGGTTGTTGCCGGTAAGCATTACTCCTTTGCTGAATCCGGTGGTGCCGGAGGTGTAGTTCAGCAGCATCACCTTGTCGTTAGAGAGGGTGGTGTATTCAATATCTTCCGGACGGAACCCTTTGGGATACGTCTCGCGCATTTCGCTATTGAGGTATTTCAGGAATTTCTGAATGTTTTCACCGTCGCGCTGATGCAGGCAGCGATAGTCTGACAGTGAGAAAGCGGCACGGATGCCGGGGAGTTTTTCTTCTTCCAGTTGTTCCCAGATGGTATCGCTCACAAAGAGGAACACCGATTCGGAGTGCCCTACAATGTGATGTACATCGTTTGGATTGAAGTCTTGCAGGATAGGTACCACGATGGCGCCGTATGTAATGGTTGCCATGTAGGCAATGCACCAACGGGCGTTGTTCTTGCCGATAATCGATATTTTATCACCGCGCCGCAGGCTGCAGTGTTTAAACAGGAGGTGTAAGCGGGCTATCTCTTCGGCCACTTCACCGTACGTAAATTCTTGAGCTTCGCCGTAGTCTGTGTAGCAAGGCAGGTCCCAGTTCTCACGGAAGCTGCTCTCGTAAAGTTTGATGAAATTTTCTTTAATCATTGCACGTTTTCTTTAAAACTGTGCAAAAATAGTAATTAACTTTCAATTCCTGAAGTGTTTTAAATAATAACTATTATAATAATGTGTAACTTTGCCGCCAATGATGAATTTGATTAAGTTATGATAGATTGCACTGTATTCCAGGATAAAACGGCCGTTTACTATACTTTAGGCTGTAAGTTGAATTTTTCCGAAACATCTACCATTGGTAAAACGTTAAAAGAAGCAGGTATACGTACTGCCCGCAAGGGTGAGAAGGCGGATGTCTGCGTAATCAATACCTGCTCGGTAACAGAGGTGGCCGATAAGAAGTGCCGCCAGGCCATTCACCGTTTAGTGAAACAGCATCCGGGTGCCTTTGTGGTGGTAACGGGATGTTATGCCCAATTAAAACCTGAAGATGTGGCTCGTATCGAGGGTGTGGATATTGTACTTGGTGCCGAACAAAAGAGTGATTTGCTCCAATACCTGGGTAACTTGCAGAAACACGATGCAGGCGAGGCGCATACAACAGCTACCAAAGATATCCATTCATTTGCTCCCTCCTGTTCGCAGGGCGACCGCACCCGCTTCTTCTTGAAAGTGCAAGATGGATGCGACTATTTTTGTTCGTACTGCACCATCCCGTTTGCCCGTGGAAGGAGCCGCAACGGTACCATTGTTTCTATGGTGGAGCAGGCGCGGAAAGCAGCTGCCGATGGTGGCAAGGAAATTGTACTGACGGGTGTGAATATCGGCGATTTCGGGCGTACTACCGGCGAAACTTTTGTCGACCTGGTGCGTGCACTCGATGAAGTAGAGGGTCTTGAACGGTATCGCATCTCGTCCATCGAGCCCAACCTGCTGACGGACGAGATTATTGAATTCGTGGCACGTTCCAAACGGTTTATGCCGCACTTCCACATTCCCTTGCAGTCGGGTTGTGACGAGGTGCTGGAACTGATGCGCCGTCGGTACGATACCGCCTTGTTTGCTGCTAAGATAAAGAGAATCAAGGAGGTAATGCCCGATGCATTTATCGGAGTAGATGTGATTGTAGGTACGCGCGGGGAAACGGATGCTTATTTTGAAAAGGCATACGAGTTCATTGCTTCGCTGGATGTTACCCAGTTGCACGTGTTCAGCTACTCGGAACGACCGGGTACACAGGCGCTGAAAATTGAGTATGTGGTATCTGCTGAGCAGAAGCATCAACGTAGTCAACGCCTGTTGGCGCTGTCGGACGAAAAGACGAAGGCGTTCTACGCCCGCCATATAGGCGCTACCTTGCCCGTGCTGATGGAAAAAGCCAGAACCGGGATGCCCATGCATGGGTTTACCGCCAATTACATACGGGTGGAAACCGAGAATATCCAGTCGTTGGATAACACCCTGGTTAACGTGCGCCTGGGTGAGTTTACCGAAGACGAAACAGCCTTGAAGGCTACAATTATAGCGTGATGAAAAAAGTATCGGTCGTTATACTCAACTGGAACGGGAGCTCCATGCTTCGTTCGTTTTTGCCATCCGTTTTGCGTTGTTCGGCAGGCGAGGGGGTAGAGGTTTGTGTGGCAGATAACGGTTCAACCGATGATTCCGTGCAGGTGCTCCGGGAACAATTCCCAACTGTTCGCTTGATTCTGCTGACCGATAACAACGGTTTTGCCGATGGTTACAACCTGGCATTGGCGCAGGTAGAGGCAGAATATGTGGTGTTACTTAACTCTGACGTGGAAGTAACCGAGGGGTGGCTGAACCCTTTGATTACATATTTGGATATTCATCCCGAAGCTGCCGCCTGCCAACCCAAAATACGCAGTTGGAGGCAGAAGGAGCAGTTTGAATATGCCGGCGCTGCCGGAGGATATGTCGATTTGTACGGTTATCCGTTTTGCCGGGGCCGCATCTTTAGCGTAGTTGAAACCGATAGAGGGCAATATGACGAGGTGGCACCTGTCTTTTGGGCTACCGGTGCGGCTCTCTGCATCCGCTTGGCCGATTACCGAGCCGCTGGCGGGTTAGACGGACGTTTCTTTGCTCACATGGAAGAGATTGATTTGTGTTGGCGGCTTCGTGCCCGTGGCCGTGAAATTGTGTGTATCCCCCAAAGTGTGGTGTATCACGTAGGGGCTGCCACACTGAAAAAGGAGAATCCGCGCAAGACGTTTCTCAATTTTCGTAACAACCTTGTCATGTTGTACAAAAATCTGCCTGAGTACGATTTGCACCGTGTAATGCGCATGCGTGCCGTGCTTGATTATGTGGCTGCAGCGGTATTCCTGCTTTCAGGACAGGTTTCTAATGCATTTGCCGTATATCGTGCCCGGCGTGATTATGCCCGGATGCGTCCTTTTCTGCTCAAAGACCGGGAAGAAAACCTCGAAAAAACAGCGGTTACTTTCATCCCTGAGCGGATAAAGTTCAGTATATTGTGGCGTTATTATGCAAAAGGCGAGAAAATATTCTCGCAATTACCTACATATAGAGGATAATAAGTATGGAAAAATTAGTTCGTAAAATAGGTCTGGTGGCACATGATGCCATGAAGAAAGATATGATTGAATGGGTGCTTTGGAACTCGGAGTTGCTTGCCGGTCATAAGTTTTATTGTACGGGGACTACCGGTACCCTCTTAAAAGAAGCCTTGAGAGCCAAACATGCCGATTTGGATTGGGACTTTACCATTCTGAACTCGGGTCCTTTGGGAGGCGATCAGCAGATTGGTTCGCGCATTGTGGATGGTGAGATTGATTATCTTTTTTTCTTTACCGACCCGATGACTCTTCAACCTCACGACACTGATGTAAAGGCGCTTACCCGTTTGGCGGGCGTGGCAAATATTGTGTTTTGCTGCAACCGTTCCACGGCCGATCACATTATATCGAGCCCCTTGTTCTTGGATCCGGAATATACACAAGTGCGTCCGGACTACTCGGGATATGCCAAACGGTTTGATAATCAAACGGTGGTAACGGAGGCGGTGGAGTCGGTATCGAAACGGAAGAAAAAGAAAGGTAGTATCTAATTCCGGGTGCAATGAAGCTCTACTCCGGCAGCTTCCAAGTCGGCTCCCATAGGCGGATTGCGCTTGGATAATTTGATGTCAATGGCTTCAACCGTGGGGAATTCGCGGAACAACCGCTCTATAATGCGTCCGCACACGTGCTCCAGTAACTTGGAGGGCTGCTCCATTTCACTTTTTACCACTGCGTATACATCGGCATAACTCACTGTGTCGGCAACATTGTCTGTTTGCATGGCGCGGGTGAGGTCGGTGGTTAGCCGCAGACTCACCTTGAATTCGTTACCTACTTTATTCTCTTGCGGCATTACACCGTGATAGGCAAAGAAACACACATCTTCCAAAAAAATAAATCCGGTTGTTTGCATCATTGTTCGGTTGTTTGGTTAGTTGAATGCGGTGACAGAAAATCTTTCTGTGCTACAAATTGTGGAATCACTTTAATCAGTACCGGCGTAGCGGCGAGGCATATGGTTAGTATAACCAGCAGTAATACAATAGCCACTGCCCATTCGTTGTGGATGTACTTTTCTATTACTGGGCGTGCAAAAACAAGGATAGGCGCATGAACCCCCAGTGTAATTACCGAGTACCGCCCCAGGTAAGACACCACCTTTACTTTCTTGAACCTCTTGCAGAACAGCATAATCATGAAAATGCCAGCAAAAGCTGCCGCGTAGAATTGGAAGTAGTTTCCTTCGCTGTGGTTGGTACGCATACCCGGATTAGATCCGAACAGGTAGGTAAATACCAGGGAGGCTACAATGAACAGCGGAATCAACTTATCGAAGCGGTGCGGAAACAAGAAGAAATTGTAGCGGCGTATCCAGAAACCGGCTACGTAAAAGGGGAGGGCGGTCATCGCTACATCCATGTACAAAGGCAATTCTATGCTGTATTTCCCCATCATAAAACCGGCTGTTCCAATGAGGATGGTTACCAGGAACATCAGAGGCAGGTGTTTTTTACGCAGGGAGTGAACCAGGTAAAACAAAATATTGCAGTTGAATAAGGCTAACAGGAACCAGATGGGTGGGTTAAACTTAATCAGGTCGTGAAATTGAAACATCACCAGCAACTCCTTGAAGCTAACGGGCAGTTTTATCAATTCACCCGGAGCAATTCTCCATACAATGTACTTTAACAGGAAAGAAGTCAGGTAGAAAAAGAGGAAAGGAATCACTAACTTATTAATTTTCCGGATAAAGAATCCAAAAAATCCTTCGTACGATTTGAAGAAGATTCCCGATATGAAAAAGTAAAGAGGCATGCGGAAACAGGATATCATGGAATGCTGGTCTAACTTATCGAAAGCCCCTCCAACATGTGCCATCACCACAAGGATGATACATATCCCTTTAGTAAGGTCGACAAAGTCGATACGCTTTAACTGTTCTTCGCTCATTATCGGTTATTCAGTGTTTCGAGGTAAAGGTAATCCTTTTTTTCACAAAAGGCCAACCGACTGTAGAAAAAAAACGTCGAATCAGTAAAAAGGGAAAGGCACGTTTAATTTTTATCTCAAACGTGCCTTTTTTCTTAGATAAGCGGGAATCTTCCGGCTTGTGTAATCAGGTTTCTAATCTTCTCATTCAAGGCTTCTGCCTTCATGAGTTGTTCCAGCGACAGGTGCATCCGGTATCGCCAGTAATGCCGTGGGTTGGCAGGTACGTTGATGCGCTCTTCCTGTGCACTGGGGTTGCGCCATTTACCGTCTACCGACAGCCAATCCTGGAAGGAAAGTATGCAGAGGATAGAGTTGCTATACAGGTGGTTGCGTACTACCTCTTCGCATAACTCGGGCGTGGCTACCGAGGGAGCGGCACCGTAATGGCCCAGCATGGTGTTGTAGTATCGTTGCGTTTGCTGGTAGTCTTCTTCCCACCAACCGCGCAGTGTCGACATGTCGTGCGTGGAGATGGTGCATACCGAACGGTATGGGTATTCGGTCAGGCGGCCGAACTCGTGTGCCGGATTCTTGGGCATGCGTTGTATCTCCAGGCTAAGTATGCGCAAGTCGTCCATTACCCAAGCCACACAATCGGGAATCATACCCAAATCTTCGCCACATACCAACATGCCGGTAGCTTGTGTAAGTTGCGGCAGCTTCTTCATGGCTTGTTGTTGCCAGTAAGAGTTGTGGCGGTGATAGTAATATTGGTCGTACAAGCGGTTGAAGGCTGCCTTGTCCCAATCGCTCAGCGAGCGGTAGATGAAATCGTGCTGCACACCGATGCGCGGATGGTATTTGGTGGAATCTTTATGGTCGGGTACAAACAGTACGTCACTAATCAGTGCGTACAACCCTTCGCGTATCCATGTACTTTCCTCATCGGTTTTGTTGGCAAAATAGGCTTCTACCTTGCGTTGCGTATCGAATTCGGGGCGCATGCGGTACACCTCCCAGGTATCTGTAGGCTCAATGAATGTTTGTTTTACCAGGTCGGTGTGCGGACCAAACACTTGTCCCAGGAAATACTCATGGATGTAGGGTGTAAGGTACTCGTCGCGGAAGGTGAGTCCGTAGCTTTCAATCTCCTCGCGGCTCATGGGCAGGGCAGGAACAAACTGTCCCAGCAACCCGTGCACGGCATGCATCGGTATCTCCCAAATGCGGAAGAATCCCAGAATGTGGTCAATGCGGTAGGCATCGAAGTACTCCGCCATTTTGCGGAAACGCTTCATCCACCAATTGTATCCGTCGGCTTCCATTACGTCCCAGTTGTAGGTGGGGAACCCCCAGTTTTGTCCGTTCACCGAGAAATCATCGGGCGGTGCTCCAGCCTGTCCGTTCAGGTTGAAGTAATGGGGTTCTGTCCATGCCTCTACGCTGTTGCGGCTGATGCCAATGGGTATATCGCCTTTGAGCACCACTCCGTGCTTGCGGGCATAAGTGGTGGCTTCTAACAACTGCAGATGCAAGTTGAACTGTATAAACAGGTAGATGGCTATTTGACTATATGCTTCAGAATCAGGTTGGCACAGGCGGGCAATCTCTTCACGGTTGAATGCAGTATATTGCGGCCACTCGCGGAAGTTGGGCGTATGGTACAGGTCGCGCAGGTAGCTGAAAGCCGCATAGGGCAACAGCCACTCTTTATTGGTTTCAAAGAAATCCTTGAACGCTTCCGATGCCAGTACTTTGCTGCCTTCCTGGGCGAAGATGAGGTTGAAATACTCCCATTTCAATTGGCTCACCGCTTCGTAATCAATAGCGTTCAGGGCATTGAGCTCTTTCTGCTTCTTGGCCAGGCGGGTCATTTCCGTCTTGCTCTTCAATACCCCCATTTGTTGCAGGTTGGCATAGATGGGGTGGAAGGCATAAATGGAGATGCTGTTATACGGATACGAGTCGGTCCAGGTATGCGTCATGGTGGTATCGTTGATGGGCAGAATCTGTACCACCTTCTGTCCGGTGAGTACTGCCCAGTCAATCAACTGCTTCAGGTCGCCAAAATCGCCTATACCCGAACTCTTTTCTGATTTGAGCGAGAATACCGGGATGGCTACCCCGGCACCCTTCCATGCCTGTATGTCGAAGGAGGCGTAACGGTCGGAGATAACCAACGTTTCGTTGGCTGCAATATCAGGGTTGGCCATGTAGCGGTTGGGGTTGTTTTCCCAAGCTTCAACCTTCTTTTCTTTCTTGTTGTAAAGTACGAACTTGTATTCCAGGGGAAACGTGAGTTTGGAAGCATCCAACTCAACCACCCATTCAGGGAAGTGTATGTCGCTCATCAATACCGCCTTGTCGGCATCCCAGTTGCCCAACAACGGTTGGTTGCCGCAGATGGCGAGGCAATAGTCACTGTTAATGCGGGGTGAGTAGGCTTTAATCATCAGCCCCTTTTTGCAGGCGCGTGGCGCGGCAGCCCGCTGGGGGTGTGCCAGCAACGACTCTGTAAATGCAGCGCTGTAAAAGTATTGTTGTTCCGGAATATTCTTCCAGTTGTCGCAGATGCGGTAGGTTTTCTTATTATCGCCGCATAAAAACAGTACCCGTGGAAAGTTGTCCCATTCGCGGCGTACTACCTTGCTATCTTGTTGTATGAAGTAGCTGTAACTGAAAGAGTGCTCCGAGGTATGAATTTCTATCTCTGTTGTCCAGTGAATGCCGTCTACAGAATGCATGGGGATAGCTCTGCCGGGTTCACCGTTCCCCAACTCGGGTACAGAGCCGGTAACTCTTACCTCTTCTCCCCAATTGGTGCGGTATTCGATGCTAAAAGATGCGATCATATATATTAGATTTTATGTATAGACTTATTGCCATGAATCATTATGCAAGTATAGAGATATTCTTAATTAAGTCATTTATTCTTTCTTCCGAACTAATTCAAATGTTATGCAAACGTTTGTGTATATCTGAGGAAAGCAAAAGGAGCCTCGAGGGCTCCTTTTGCTTATTGGGTTATCCGCATCGGGAAGCACCGCAGGTAGTGCATATGAGGCAGCCCTCCTGGTACACTAACGTTTCGTTTCCACAATTGGGACATTTCTTTCCTTTGGCTTCCGTGCCGTCTTGTACATACTTCTTCAAGGCACGTTCTACGCCATTCTTCCAGGTGTTGATGTTTTCGCTGTCCAGCTGGAGCGAACCTACCAACTTCATTACCTGTTCAATGGGCATCCGCCAGCGGAGTACGCCTGAGATCAGCTTGGCATAGTTCCAGTATTCTTTGTTGAACTTTTCCGACAGACCTTCGATGGTGGTCTTGTAGCCGCGTTTGTTCTCAAACTGGAAGTCGTATCGTTTGTTACCGTGTTCATCTACATTCTTAATGATGCGTCCGGTGGTTACCGACTTGGGCAGCAGGATACCTTCGTCGTCGTCCTGCAAACCGGTGAAGATTTCGTACGGATGTCCGTCGAGCAAACCTACAAAAGCCACCCATTTGTCTTTGTTGTTCTGGAACCTAACCACATCGGCTTCGAGTACACGCGGGCGCACTTCAACTACCGTGGGCGGTTTGCAAGGAGGCAACTCGTCTTTCTTATCCGATTTGGTTGAGAGCAATACACCCGAGCGTGAACCGTCGCGGTATACCGTACATCCTTTACATCCCGATTTCCAGGCTTCTACGTAGAGGCGGTTTACCAACTCTTCGTTTACATCGTTGGGCAGGTTGATGGTAACGCTGATGGAATGGTCTACCCATTTCTGGATACGGCCTTGCATCTTAACCTTCATCAACCAGTCTACATCGTTAGAGGTTGCTTTGTTGTAGGGCGACATGGCTACCAACTGGTCAATCTCTTCCTGTGTGTATTTCTTGGCGGGGTTGTGCCCGTTGGCTTCCATCCAGGTCACAAACTTGTGGTGGAATACGATGTACTCTTCAAAAGCATCGCCTGTTTCGTCTACAAAGTCAACGTGTACGTTGGTATCGTTGGGGTTTACTTTGCGGCGACGTTTGTATACGGGGAGGAATACCGGTTCGATGCCCGAAGTGGTTTGCGTCATCAAGCTGGTGGTTCCTGTCGGAGCAATGGTTAAACAGGCAATGTTGCGGCGACCGTACTTCTTCATGTCGGCATACATTTCCGGATCGGCTTCGCGCAAGCGGTTGATGAACGGGTTGTTCTTTTCGCGTTCGCTGTCGTACACTTCAAATGCACCACGTTCTTTTGCCATGTTTACCGACGAGCGGTAAGCAGCCAATGCCACTGTTTTGTGCACCTCTTCCGAGAAGTTGGTGGCTTCCTCGCTACCGTAGCGCAAGCCCAATGCTGCCAGCATATCGCCTTCGGCAGTAATACCTACACCGGTACGGCGACCCTGACCGCTCTTCTTATATATCTTGTCCCACAACTTGCGTTCGGCTTGTTTCACCTCTTCGCCTTCCGGGTCGGCATCGATTTTAGCCATGATGCGTTCAATCTTTTCAAGCTCCAGGTCGATGATGTCGTCCATGATGCGTTGTGCCAACTCTACATGCTTTTTGAACAACTCGAAGTCGAAATAAGCATCGGCTTTGAACGGATTCACCACGTACGAGTACAGGTTGATGGCAAGCAGACGGCAAGAGTCGTACGGACACAACGGAATTTCACCGCATGGATTGGTCGATACCGTTTTGTAACCCAGGTCGGCATAACAGTCGGGTACCGATTCGCGGATAATGGTATCCCAGAACAGTACACCCGGTTCGGCCGATTTCCAGGCATTATGTACAATCTTCTTCCACAACTCGGCGGCATTAATCTCCTTGCTATAAGTAGGATTGGCCGAGTAGATGGGGTATTGTTGTGTGTAGGGTTTGTTGTCGATGGCAGCTTGCATAAAGGCATCGTCCAGTTTCACCGATACGTTGGCGCCTGTTACCTTGCCTTCGGTCATCTTGGCATCGATAAAGGCTTCCGAGTCGGGGTGTTGAATAGAAACGCTCAACATCAACGCACCGCGCCGACCGTCTTGTGCCACCTCGCGGGTAGAGTTGGAGTAGCGCTCCATGAACGGAACCAGTCCGGTAGAGGTAAGTGCCGAGTTCTTCACTGGCGAACCTTTGGGGCGGATGTGCGACAAGTCGTGCCCCACGCCACCGCGACGTTTCATCAGTTGCACCTGCTCTTCGTCAATCTTAATGATGGCACCGTACGAGTCGGCAGTACCATCGACTCCAATCACGAAGCAGTTCGACAACGAAGCAATCTGATAGTCGTTACCGATACCTGTCATCGGGCTTCCCTGCGGCACGATGTACTTAAAGTGATCAAGGAGTTCGTATAATTCCTGCGCACTCAACGGATTGTTGTACTTGGCTTCAATACGCGCTACTTCATTGGCAATGCGCCAATGCATATCTTCCGGCGATTTTTCATAAATGTTTCCGAAAGAATCCTTTACTGCGTATTTGTTAACCCAAACTCTCGCAGCAAGTTCATCGCCTTGAAAATATCGTAAAGATTCTTCAAAGGCTTCTTGATAGGAATAAATTTGTTTTTCCACGGTGTAATGTATGCTAAATTCTTTAATTAATAAGCGGTTTTGTAGAAGTTTGCTTGTCATTAATGAATGTGCTGCAAAGCTATAAATCATTTTCATTATATCAAAACAAAATTCAAATAAGTTTTCAACAAAGTAAAAGTTGTCCGTTTGTTTATTTTAGATTGCTAAATATTAGGGAATTAACTTTTTATTAGACTCTTAAAGTTTTCCAAAAAGATAAACTTGTATATTGCATGCGTATAACAAATTGTATTTTTATTGTTACCTTTGTCACAAAAAAGAATATGATTGATAGTGTAAAGAACCGAAGGACAATTCGCAAATATCTGTCCCGGGATATTGCTCCCGAGTTGTTAAACGATTTGCTTGAGGCATCGTTCCGTGCTTCAACGATGGGTGGTATGCAGTTGTACAGTGTGGTGGTTACCCGCGATGCACAGATGAAGGAGGCTCTCTCGCCTTTTCATTTCAACCAACCTATGGTAAAGGGGGCACCTGTGGTGCTTACTTTTTGTGCCGACTTCCGCCGGTTTAGCTTGTGGTGTGAGCAACGTAAGGCGGTGCCGGGTTATCGTAATTTTATGTCGTTCCTCAATGCTTCAATGGACACTTTACTGGCAGCGCAAACTTTCTGCACTTTAGCCGAAGAAGCCGGGTTGGGTATTTGTTACCTGGGTACTACTACCTATAATCCGCAGCAGATAATCGACTTGCTGGAACTGCCCGAGTTGGTGTTCCCACTCACCACCATTACGGTAGGGTATCCCGACGGATTGCCGGCGCAGGTAGACCGCCTTCCCATAGAGGCTGCCATTCATGCCGAGAAGTATCAGGATTATACTCCTGCAACTATCGACAGCCTGTACGCCCTCAAGGAGTCGCTGCCCGAGAGCAAACAGTTTGTTACCGAGAACCACAAGGAGACATTGGCGCAGGTATTTACCGATGTACGTTATACCCAAAAGGATAATGAGTTCATGTCGGAGAACCTTATCAAGGTGCTCAAGCGACAAGGGTTCTTCTAAAAGACAAAAGCCACAGCGAAAACTGTGGCTTTTCTTTTTGTTGTTAGAGCACTTGGTTACTTTTTCTTCAAAGCCGTTTGGATATTATCCAGGTCGGCACGGAAGTTCTTATCAACCTGGCATTGGCCTTTGATGGTTTTGCAGGCATGAAGCACCGTAGCATGGTCGCGGTTACCAATGAACTTCCCGATTTTGGCGGTCGAGAAGTCGGTGTGGTTCTTGGCAAGGAACATGGCTACCTGCCGGGCCAGTACCACCTCCCGCTTGCGCGATTTGGTATGAATATCGGCGGGTTCCAGCTCGTAGTGCTTGCACACGGTGTTGATAATATCGTCAATGCTTATTGGCTTGTTATCGCAGCGCACCACCTTTTTAATGATACGTTGGGCAAGCTCCAGGTCAATTTCCTTATTATATATGGTGCTGTGTGCCATGATGGAGATTACAATACCCTCCAAATCGCGTACGCTCTCATTTACATTCTCGGCAATGTAGTCGATAACCTCCATCGGGAACTGTAACCCGTCGCGGTGAATCTTGTTCAGCAGGATGTTTTTGCGCAGCTCGGCGGTGGGCTTGTCCATCTCGGCTACCATGCCCCATTTGAAGCGGGTAAGCAGGCGCTCTTCCACGCCTTGCAACAGTATGGGTGCACGGTCGGACGTAAGGATTAACTGCTTTCCGTTTTGGTGCAGGTGGTTGAAGATGTGGAAGAAGGTGTTCTGCGTTTTGGTTACTCCGGCAAACTCCTGTATATCGTCAATAATCAGTACGTCGATGGTTTGGTAGAAGTTGATAAAGTCGTTGGTGGTATTGTTACGCACCGAGTCGGTGTATTGCACCTGAAATAGGTGTGCCGATACATACAACACGCGCTTTTCGGGGAATTTCTCTTTGATGCGGGTACCTACGGCATTGGCAAGGTGTGTTTTACCTACGCCCGACGGACCATGCAGAAACAGGGGGTTGAATACCGTTTTGGCGGGATTCTGAGCTACGGCTTCGGCTACACTGCGGGGTAACTTGTTGCTAAAACCCTCAATGAAGTTCTCAAAATTGTAATCGGGGTTCAAATGCGGATCCAAGTCCTGTACGGCAGGAGCCTGCAGAATGCTGGGAGCCCGGTTACCACCGCTGCGAATGGTGCTTTGCTGCGGAATGGCTATCGAACGATTGCTTGCTTCCAGGTTTACCGTTTTATTCGGAATCGAGGTCTTGTCTACCATCACATTGTACATGAGCTTGGTGCCTTCACCAATTACTTTATACAAAGCTCTGCGCAATAAATCCACAAACTTATCTTCTAAGTATTCATAGAAAAATTGGCTGGGAACCTGCACAATCAACGTGCTGTCCTCATATTTCAATGGTATGATGGGAGAAAACCAGGTTTTATATGTCGTCTCTGGAACATTGTCCCGGATGATGTCCAGACAGCGGTTCCATAGCCCGACATGATTCGATTCGATCATAACGGTTTTTACATTTATAAATTAAGCAAACTTCTACGATTGCAAATTTCAGCATCTTCTTTGAGAAAAACAAATGCAACTTTTCTTGTTTATTTTGTAACCGAAATAAGCCCTTTACTTTCAGCTACTTATAAAAATGCTTGAAAAACATGCTTCTAAAAAATGTTGCATAAATGTAACATCCTGATTTTAAGTAGGATGATTTGTTTTATCTAAACCCGGCTGTTGGCAAAAGAAAAGAAATCCGAGTGACAGGAAGTGCTATCAAACGGATTTTGTTGCGGTTATCGGACAAATCAACCCTTGCCCCTTATTTAGAAGAATTCTAATTTGACGGAGCTTCTTGCTTATCTTTTTTACCGAAAATGGAGAAATGAACGTACCGTTTGGGGTGCGCTTTCAAGTCTTCCAACAGGGCGGCGGCATTCACCGTGGTGGCATTTAGGTTGTTATAAAGCTGCGGGTCGTTCATGAGCAGCCCTATGGTGTTGTCACGGCTGTTCAGTTTGTCGGTAAGCAGTTTGGCATTCTCAATGGTTTGGTCTATTTTGTGCATGGTGGCTGCATAATCTACCTCTTTCAAATTGTTACTGATGGCTATAAAATTATCGCCAATGGTGTTCAGCTTGCCCGTAAGTTGCGGAATATCTTTACCCATAAGTGTTTTTAGCTGACCGGTTGTAACTTCCAGATTACCTGCAATTTTCTCTACCGAGTGCAGGGTGGCTGGTATGCTTGCATCGCCCAGGATGGTGTTCAGCGAAGTAAGTATGGAGTCCAGTTTGGGTAGCATCTGCTCAAATTGCGGCATCAGTTGGGCTACCTTTTCCATCATGCCGTTGTTCAGGGTTCCGGTCAGGGTGTCGCCTACCTGGTGTTTTTCGCGCGGGTTGTTGGCAAGCAGCAGGTTCATGCGTACGCTTCCCATGAGTTCGGCCACCAACTCGGCGGAGCTTCCTTTGGGTATGCGCAGGTCGTTGTCAATCTCTACCTCCACCAATACATCTTTGGGTTGGTTAAAGTTGTAGATGATGTTGCGCACAATACCCACCCGTACCCCGTCGGCAAAGACCGGGCTCGACTTGGCCAACCCGTTTACATTCTCAAACTGTACGTAGAAGTAACTGGAGGGTTTAAACATGTCGATACCTTTCAGGTAGTTAATGCCGTATATCATGATGCCTAAAGCGGCAATGCCTGCTATTCCTATCTTAATCTCTTTGGTTAAAAATTTCATATTCTTGGTTGTTATTTCTTATTTCTATTCTTTTTGAATTGGTCGATGGCGGCGTTTACATCCATCTTTTCGTTGTTGCGGAAGGCGATAATGAATGCTCCTTTGAAGCGGCTTTCCACGGCGCGCTTGGTCTGTAATGCCTTGTTGTAATCGGCTGTTGTTCCGCATGTATACTTATAGAGCCCGCCCTCCTGGTAATAATCGGTGCCGGTAAGTCCCTGCAACCGCTTATCGCCGGCTTTGAGCAGGGTCGATGAGGTAAGTATCTGTACCTTAAACAGGATTTCGCTGCTGTTTGTTGCCGGAGGGTTCTGTTTCTTTACCGGTTGTTCCTTGGCAAGTGGTTTGGCTTCGGCGGCAGGTTGCACGTTGGGGGTGCGGCCGGTATCGGCGGGCAGTTCCAGGTCGGCAGTAGGAACAACGGTTTGGCTGGCTCCGGTAAGCTTTATCTCATGTGCGCGCTTGTACGCCAGGAAGGCACGGTAAATACCGTTGGATAGGGTAGTGGTTCCTTCCTCGGTGTTCAGGTACTGTTCCTCTTCGGGGGTCGATATAAATCCCAGTTCAACCAGGATGCTGGGCATGGCGCTGGCTTTGAGTACCAGGAACCCGGCTTGGTGTACCCCGCGGTCTACCCGCTTACAGGTATGCCTGAATTGCTTTTGTACCAGCGATGCCAGGTGCACGCTCTGCTCCATATACTTGTCCTGCATAAATTCGAAGATGATGTACGACTCGGCCGAGTTGGGGTTAAAGCCCGCATAGCGCGTTTGGTAGTCGTTTTCGTACAAGATAACCGAGTTTTCGCGCTTGGCTACTTCAAGGTTGGCGTCCGATTTTGCCAAACCCAGTGTCCAGGTAGATGCTCCGGTAATGGTGCGTGAGCCGGCTACGGCATTGGTGTGGATGGAAACAAACAGGTCGGCTTTGGCGTTGTTGGCAATCTCGGCCCGGCGGTCCAGTGGAATAAATACATCTTTGTTGCGGGTGTACACCACTGTTACATCGGGGCAGTTGGTTTTTATCAGGTTGCCCAGTTTCAGGGCGACGGCGAGGTTGATGGTTTTCTCTTTCGATATTTTACCTACCGCACCGGGGTCGTGTCCGCCGTGTCCGGCATCGATGACAATCACAAAATCCTTGCTCCAAGCGTTGTTGCTGCAAACGGGAGAAAAGAGAAAGCAGAGGCCCACAAATATAATGTATATCCTATTCTGTTTCATATTTTCCAAAGATTGGGCAAAGGTAGTGCAATTTTATTGAAAACTTGCAAATTGGGGTTAAGTTTTTAATAGTACGCTTGGCTTTATTATACATTCAAACACTTTTTTCAGCAAGTAATATTGCATTTATTGCCTTTAGTTATCCTTTTTAATAGTGTAGTTAAGTGAGCCCACCCGGGTGGGCCCATCGGCCCTGCATGGTGGGCTCATTGTCCCAGCCGGGTGGGCTCATCGTTTCACCCGGCTGGGACGAACTAATCTCTTGATAAAAACAGCTAATTATCTGTATATAAATGTATTATATCGCGTATTGTAGTAAGTGAAATCAGCTTATTTTCAGCAGGTGATAGATGATAGATGACGGTGATGGATGTAAGAGCATCTATCATCTGCTTAGATAGCTGAAACAGAGATGGATATTGTTCCGTGGTGATAGATGATAGATTGATTTTTGTTTTTTCAGAGAGTCTGTTCAAGTACTGAAATAATATTGCCTGAAAGAATAGTATAATTCAGCATTTCGCCGTTACTTTGCACCTTGTAATACAAGGTATATAAGTATGTTGAAGTTTATAAAAGATTGGACCCTGCCCCTTGCCATGCTGATAGGCTGCCTGGGGTATCCGCTCTTTATCCGGGTGGCTTTTATTACCCCGGCGCTTATTTTCGGTATGCTGTTGCTCACATTCAACAAAGTATCGCCCCAGGAGTTAAAGCCCAAGGTATTGCATGTGTGGCTGTTGCTGTTGCAGATAGTGGGAGCCATGGCAGTGTACCTCATGTTGTACCGCTTCGATAAGATTGTGGCGGAGGGGGTGATGGTGTGCGTAATCTGCCCCACGGCAGGAGCGGCAGCCGTTATTACCACCAAGTTGGGGGGCAATGCCGCTACGCTGGTAACCTATACGTTGCTTGCCAACCTGGCGGCGGCGGTGGCGGTGCCCCTGTTTTTCCCGTTGGTAGAACCGCACCCGGGCATCGGCTTTGTGCAGTCGTTCCTCATTATATTGAGCAAGGTATTCCCGTTGCTTATCTGTCCGTTCCTGTTAGCCTGGTTCCTGCGTAAATATATTCCCAAGGTACACGGGCGGTTGCTCCGCCTGCACGAACTGGCCTTTTACTTGTGGGCTTTTTCGCTGACCATTGTTACGGCACAAACGCTCTCGTCGCTCATCAACGAGCCGGGTAACGGGTACACCGAAATCTTTATTGCCGTAGGGTCGTTAATAGCTTGTTGCCTGCAGTTCTTCCTGGGCAAAACCATCGGTACCGTATACGGCGAGCGCATCAGCGCCGGGCAGGCTTTGGGGCAGAAGAATACCGTATTAGCCATTTGGATGGCACATACTTACCTCAACCCGTTGGCTACGGTAGGCCCCGGCTCGTATGTGTTGTGGCAAAACATTATCAACTCCTGGCAGTTGTGGAAAAAAAGAAAAAGAGATGCAGCCCATTGATATGATAGACCTGTACTATCCTTCGGCCAATGAGCTGAAGGATATCCTGCTCACCCACAGCCGTGCGGTGGTGCAGAAAGCATTGTGGGTGGCCAGTCGCCATCCGGAACTGGAACTGGACCGTACTTTCCTATACGAAGCAGCCATGCTGCACGACATCGGCATCTTCCTGACCGATGCACCGGGCATTCACTGTTACGGTACCCAACCGTACATCTGCCACGGCTACCTGGGAGCCGATTTGGCGCGCAAACACGGATTCCATCGCCATGCCCTGGTATGCGAACGACATACGGGTGCCGGCCTTTCGTTGCAAGAGATTGTAGAGCGTGACCTGCCGCTTCCGCATCGTGATATGCAGCCGGTGAGCCTGGAAGAACAGGTAATATGTTTTGCCGATAAATTCTTCTCCAAAAGCCATCCGGCCAAGGAAAAGTCGATAGAGGGAACCCAAAAAAGTCTGTCCAAACACGGCGAGGCAGGGGTTGCCCGTTTCAACGAGTGGTGTGCGCGCTTCCTATAGCCCCTAAAAAATAATTAAAAAAAGTGTTTCGTACGTATAATTGGTGAAGAATACGTACTTTTGCCTCTTCAAAGCGTAATAAAGTAAGGTTGATGAGACCACCGAGAAAAAAAATACTTATCTCATTTATACTGATATTCGTCTTCTTGTTTCTTTCCGGTGAGGCTATGTCTCAACGCCGGAGGAGGGGAGAAGTCCCACCTGCCGATTCCCTGCGTACCGACTCGCTACGTCAAGACAGCTTGCCCCAAATAGATTCGCTTGCCCTGAAAGCGCCCAAAAAGGATGCGTTGGATGCACCTGTGGTGTACGAAGCTACAGACTCTATTGTGTTTACCGAAGGAGGTTTTGCCCATCTGTATGGCGACGGTAAGGTAACATATGAAAAGATAGAACTGGCTTCGCAGATTATCTCCATGAACATGGATAGCAGTACCGTGTTTGCACGGGGTGTAGCCGACTCATTGGGAGTGGTAAAGGGAAAACCGGTATTCAAGGATGGCGACGACTCTTATGAAACCAACACCATCCGGTACAACTTCAAATCGAAAAAAGGAATTATCAGTAACGTGGTTACCCAGCAGGGCGAAGGATACGTCATCGGGCACAATGCCAAGAAGGGTGCCAACGACGAACTGTATATGCGCCGTGGTATTTATACTACGTGCGACCACCACGACCATCCGCACTTCTACATCCAAATGTCGTACGGAAAGGTGCGCCCCAAGAAGAACGTGGTAACGGGTCCTGCCCACTTGGTGGTTGAGGACGTGTCGCTTCCGTTGGTGGTGCCGTTCTTCTTCTTCCCGTTTACCAGCAGCTACTCATCGGGCTTTATCATGCCTACGTATATGGACGACTCCAACCGCGGGTTCGGTTTGGTAGACGGGGGATATTACTTTGCCATCAGCGACCAGATGGACTTGAAGATGAAAGGCGAAATATTCACCAAAGGCTCCTGGGCATTGGGTGGAGAGTCTACCTATAACCGCCGGTATAAATACTCGGGTTCGTTGAATGCCAATTATCAGGTAACCAAAACGGGTGATAAGAACATGCCCGACTATTCGGTATCCAAGGACTTTAAAATAACCTGGAGTCACCGCCAGGATGCCAAGGCGAGCCCCAACAGTACTTTCTCGGCCAGTGTAAACTTCTCTACCAGCAGTTACGAGCGTTCTAACGTAGGTAACTTGTACAATGCACAGGCTATGACGCAGAATACCAAGACATCGAGTGTGAGCTACTCGCGTAGCTTCCCCGACCAGCACCTCACGCTTTCGGGAACCGCCAATATTGCCCAAACCATGCGCGACTCATCCATCTCGATGACCTTGCCCGACTTGAACATCGCCCTGAGCCGTATCTATCCGTTTAAACGCAAGGAGGTAGTGGGCGAGGAACGTTGGTACGAAAAAATATCGCTGTCGTACACCGGCCGTTTAACCAATAGCATCAAGACCAAAGATACCGAAATATTCAAGGCGGGGCTTCAGCAATGGAACAATGCCATGAGCCATACCATCCCTATCGATGCAACGTTTACATTGTTCAAGTACCTTAACGTAACCCCCTCGTTTAACTATACCGAGCGGTGGTACACACGTAAGTATGAGAAGGAGTACAACGACACCAAGCGTACGTTGGAGGTTACCGATACCATCAGCGGCTTTTACCGGGTAGGCAATTACTCGGGAGGTATCAGCTTGAATACGAAGTTGTACGGTATGTATAAACCGCTGTTCATGAAAAAAAAGCAGATTCAGGTGCGCCACGTATTTACTCCGCAGGTGAGCTTTACCGGTGCTCCGGGCTTTGGCCAGTACTGGGAACATTACGACGATGGAACCGAGGAAGGCAAGTATTACTCGCCTTTCGAAGGACAGCAGTTTGGAACGGCTCCCCGTGAACGTCAGGGAACGATAAGCTTCTCCATGTCGAACAACCTGGAAGCCAAATACCTGAAGAAAGACTCCCTGCATAAAATTTCGTTGATTGACGAATTCTCTACCAACCTCTCGTACAACATGGCTGCTAAAGAGAAACCATGGAGTGATATGGGAGTGAACCTCCGGTTGAAATTGTCCAAGAGTTATACATTCAGCTTCAATACTTCGTTGGCTACTTATGCGTACGAGTTCGACAAGAACGGTAATGTAGTGGTAGGTAACCGTACCGAGTGGTCTTATGGCAGGTTAGGGCGTTTCCGTGGTTATAGCACCTCTTTCAGTCGTACCCTGAATAACGAAACCTTCAAGAAATGGTTTGGAAGGGGTGAGAAAGATGAAAAACCTGCGCCCAAGGGTGGCGGCACCAATGATGACGATGAGTCCGACGATGCGGACACCGGCGGAATACCGGCGAAGAAAGTAGAGAAGGCTAAAATAGGTTCCGACGGATACCAGGCATTCAACATGCCGTGGTCTATCAATATTGGTTGGTCAATCGGTTTTTCTGAAGATACCAGTAAACCGATAAACAAGAATACCATGCGTTATCCGTACTCAATAAGTAACAATACCATCAGTTTGTCGGGTAACCTGAAGATATCGAACCGTTGGTCGTTTAACTTCAACAGCGGGTACGACTTTGTAGCAAAGAAGATTCCGCAAACCGCCTGTACCATCTCTCGCGACTTGCACTGCTTTAACATGTCGGCCAGCTTCTCACCGTTCGGGGTGTATAAGTATTATAACTTCGTGATTCGTGCCAATGCCAGCGTGTTGCAAGACTTGAAGTACGACAAGCGCAGCCAAACGCAAACCAATATCCAGTGGTATTAAAACAGAACAAAACGACCGCTTCAGGGATTAACTGAAGCGGTCGTTTTGTGTATGTATGGGGTAGTTGTTACTACCACTCTATGGCTTGTTCTCCGTGTGCCTGCAGATACTCGTTGGTGCGGCTGAAATGTTTGTTCCCAAAGAATCCGTTGTAGGCAGAGAGAGGCGACGGGTGAGCCGAAGCGAGTACCAGGTGTTTGTTGCGGTCGATAAACGCTCCCTTCTTCTGGGCGTAGGCTCCCCATAAGATAAATACCAGGTGCTCCCGATTGTTGGCCAATGCGCGGATGGCAGCATCGGTAAATTGTTCCCAACCTTTATTCTGGTGTGAGCCGGCTTGGTGGGCACGTACGGTTAGCGTAGCATTCAAGAGCAATACGCCTTGTTCTGCCCAGCGGGTAAGGTTGCCGGTGGCCGGCGCATCGGTACCTATATCGCTTTTGATTTCTTTGAATATATTCACTAAGGAAGGAGGGAAGGCAACGCCATCGTTTACTGAGAAACAAAGACCGTGCGCTTGTCCCGGTCCGTGATACGGGTCTTGCCCGATGATAACCACTTTTACCTGGTTAAACGGACAAAGGTTGAACGCATTGAAAATCAGTTTACCCGGAGGGAATATAGGTTGCTGAGCGTATTCAACCCGCACAAATTCAGTGAGCTTGCGGAAATACTCCTGTTCAAACTCTGGTTGTAAATATGCTTTCCAGCTCTCCTCTATTTGAACGTTCATAGTTTAAATCAAGTAAATGTCAATGGCTTTACAGGCTTCGCGCATATCTTCGGGCCAGATGCTGGCTTGTATCTCTCCGATATGTGCTTTGCGCAGGTAGAACATACAAAGGCGCGACTGTCCGATACCTCCCCCGATAGAGAGCGGCAGGGTGTCGTTCATCAGGCGTTTGTGAAAATAGAGTTCCAGTTTTTCTTCCTGATTGCTTTCTTTCAACTGTTTCAGCAAAGCCTCTTTATCCACACGGATACCCATGGACGAAAGTTCGATGGAACGTTGCAGTACATCATCCCACAGCAACAAGTCACCGTTTAACCCCGGTAATCCGTTCAGGCCGATGGTGGTGAAGTCGTCATAGTCCGGTGCGCGCCCGTCGTGTTTCTCGCCATCGCTCAATTTACAACCGATGCCGATGATAAATACCGCACCATATTTCTTACAGATGGCATGTTCGCGGCATTTAGGTTCCATATCCGGGTACAGTTCGCGAAGCTCTTCCGAATGTATAAAGTGTAACTTGGCAGGCAGGCAGGGCTTGATTTGCGGATACATTTCATACACCATGTATTCCGTGCGTACCATCGCTGCATAAATCCGGGTGACAATTTCCATCAAAAATTCAACATTACGGTCTTCGTTCGTAATTACCCGTTCCCAGTCCCATTGATCCACATAAAGCGAGTGCAGGTTGCCCAACTCCTCATCTGAACGGATGGCATTCATATCCGTATAGATACCATATCCCGGCTCTATCAGGTAGTCGGCCAATGTAATGCGTTTCCACTTGGCGAGTGAATGTACCACCTCGGCCTGTGCGTCGCTCAAATCCTTGATGGGGAAGGATACCGCCCGTTCCACGCCATTCAAATCGTCGTTGATACCCATACCTTTCAACACAAAAAGCGGGGCGGTAACGCGACGTAACCTCAGTTCAGACGATAAGTTCAACTGAAAGAAGTCTTTAATCTGTTTGATGCCCACCTCAGTCTGTTTCAGATCGAGTAACGGTTTGTAATTGTGTGGTTTTATAAGATAACTCATAAGGTCTTTTTGATGTTAACTGTCTGCAAAGATAGGAATAATATCTATATGTGTCACGCGGAATATGCAAAATATTGTCAATGTGATAGCTGATTTATTGTTTTCTATGGCAAAATAACAGATTTGTTGAATGGCATGACAGGCTATTTCTTGCAAAATTAGGTAAATCATTAGGAAGATGCGAACTTTTTTCATAATTTTGTCGCTGCAATACCCGCCTCTGTAGTTCAACGAATAGAATGTAGGTTTCCGGTACCTAAGATAAGGGTTTGATTCCCTTCGGGGGTACAGCGTAAAACGCCAATGAGCTAATAAACAGTTTGTTGGCGTTTCTGTTTTTATTCTCTTGCACAACAAATGCACAACTCCTTTGCGCTTCGCCCCTTTTCATGATGCAAGAATAAGTATTTTACCCCAATCACCCAACTTCTGATAACTTCTAAAAGAAAGCCTCATCTTTTATTTATATTACGTGTGCAAGGGTTTTATCAAAAATGTTTTTTTTGAGCACATTAAAAGGATATTTGACTACTTTTGTACCATAACTGAAAAAACGCTGAATCTGCAATAAATAGTATTGAGAATTTAATCAAATTATTGAACCCTGCAATTTAAAGACTATGGAACTACAAGTAATACAAAGCAAGATATACGAGATACGGGGCCAAAAGGTGATGTTTGATTTCGACCTTGCCGATCTTTACGGAACCGAAACGAAGTATTTGAAACGTTCAGTGAAAAATAACCTCAAAAGATTCCCCGCAGACTTCATGTTTGAATTGACAAAGGATGAATGGGATGCTTTGAGGTGCAACTTCAGCACCTCAAAACGTGGTGGTACCCGATACATGCCCTACGCTTTCACAGAACATGGTGTAGCTCAACTTTCATCCGTGTTGAATAGTGATATTGCAATTGAAATCAACATACAGATTATCCGGGCGTTTATTGCAGTTCGCCAACTGATAGCCAATCCACCAGTCGACCGTGTGTCCGTGTTGGAAAGTCAGATGAAAGAACTCAAGGACTACATCGAAGAGGTGTTTACAGATTACAATGATATCAACGAGGATACCCGGGTACAACTGGAACTTATCAATCAGACGTTGGCTGAGCTTCAGGCAAATAAGACGTTGGCTGACAAGCCCCGGAACCCTATAGGATTCAAAGTACCGAAGAGTGAAGAGTAGTTACTTAGATATGATCAACCCATTTCAGGATAAGATATTTTCTTTTTTATATCCGTGTCTTACAATGTTTTGAGGAAATCTTCCCAACCGTCGCAGAGCGCTTGCATGGATGGAAAGAGCATATCGGCACCTGCGTCGAGCAAAACCTGATCGTCCAGCGGACCGGTATTTACCGCGATGGTAAAGATGCCTGCGGCTACTCCTGCCTGTACACCCAATGGCGCATTTTCTACCACAATGGCTTCGTGCGGTTTCAACCCTCCCTTTTCCAAAGCCATCAGGTAAGGTTCGGGATTGGGTTTACCATGTTTTACGTCGAAAGCGGTTACCATCAGTTCCTTGCGAAACGTACCGGGGAAGTTGTGTTCCAACCTGTCTAACAGGGATGCCTGTCCCGAACCGGTAACTATGGTGGGTACCAATCCGCTTGCCTTTACTTTTTGCAGCAACTCCCAGGCGCCTTTCATGGGCAGCGGTTCCGGGTGCGTATTGAACAGGTCGCTTTTTATCTGGTAGATAGTTTCAATTTCTTCCTGGGTAGCATCTTTCCCGAACTGACGTTGATATACATGGTTAATAGTACCGGCGCCGGTACGTCCTTCGTGCAGGTAGGCTTCATTGCGGCTCAGGTCAAGTCCGCGCGATTTCATGGCTGTGTGCCAGGCTTCGGCGTGGTAGGGCATGGAGTCGAAGAGTACACCATCCATGTCAAAGAGAACTGATTTTAGTGTTATGCGAGTAGGTTTCATCATCTATTTGTTTTGAATTTCGGGTGCAAAGGTACGTTTTTTTTGCTGAATTGGATATAATATGTATTTTTGCGGTGGATAGATACTGTGATATAACATGAGAAAACTTTTTTTCTGGTTACTACTGCCCGTATTGGCGGCTTGTTCAGAGTCGGCCTCTGACCCTGTTATTGTTGTTGAAAGCCTGTGTCTGAATGATGACGAGACTAATTATGTCCGGCAGACAGCCTCGATACCTGCCTTGGCTCAGAACGATGAGGTTACCCTGGTACTGCGCCTGCAAGGTAATGGCGAACATTTGAACACTTTCATCGTGCAGGAGGCCAAGCAAGAGAATGCGTTGACAGCCTTGGCGTTGGAGTTTGTGGAGATAGATGAGGATGCGGTGAGCCAGGATAAGGACTTTACCGACAAGGCCAAAGGTCAGTTGGGATTTAAAGACGGGGTGTCTCAAAGTTGCTTGACCGTGAAAGCTACGGTACGCCGGCTTACCTCTGAACAAGTAACCGTTAACTTCTACCTGTTTAGCAAAGCGGTAGATTGTGAAGGCGCCAAGTACGAACTGGTGCTTCCTATCCAGAAAGAATAAGGTTACAATACTATACTAAAAACGCGGACATCCTTTGGGAAGCCCGCGTTTTTTATCTGTTATAAGTAAGATGTATTACAGTCTGGCACGAATGGCCTTTGAATCTTCTTCGTAACCCGGCTTGTCCAGCAAAGCAAACATATTTTTCTTGTAAGCCTCTACACCCGGTTGGTTAAACGGATTCACGCCCAGTACATAACCACTGATACCGCAACCAATTTCAAAGAAGTAAAGCAACTCACCGATGGTGTTTTCGCTCAATTCAGAAAGAACGATGCGCAAGTTAGGCACGCCACCGTCAATGTGAGCCAACTGAGTACCCAGTTCGGCCATTTTGTTCACTTCGTCTACACGCTTTCCGGCCAGGAAGTTCAGTCCGTCCAGGTTCGCTTCGTCCGATGGAACTTGCAGCGTATGGTTTACTTTTTCTACTGAAATAACGGTTTCAAAGATGGTGCGTTCACCTTCCTGAATCCATTGACCCATCGAGTGCAAGTCGGTTGAAAAGTCAACGGCAGCGGGGAAGATACCTTTGTTATCTTTACCTTCCGATTCACCGTACAACTGCTTCCACCATTCACTTACAAAGTGAAGCTTGGGGTTGTAGTTTACCATGATTTCAATCTTCTTGCCTTGCTTGTACAGCTCGTTACGAGTCGCTGCATATAAAGCGGCAGGGTTCTGGGCAAACGGAACATCGATGGCGCAAGCCTTTTCCATAGTCACGGCACCGGCAACCAGCTTGTCAATATCGAAACCGGCAACGGCGATAGGCAACAAACCTACCGGGGTAAGTACCGAGAAGCGTCCGCCTACGTTATCGGGGATGATGAATGATTTGTATCCTTCCTTGTCGGCAGTGATGCGGGCAGCACCTTTCTTGGCATCGGTGATGGCAACAATTACCTTCTTGGCAATTACCTTACCGCGTTGTTCTTCGCACTGTTTTTTCAACAAGCGGAAAGCCAAAGCTGTTTCGGTAGTTGTACCCGATTTAGAAATATTGATTACACCGAATCTCTTATCTTTCAGGAACTCGATGAGCTCGTACAGATAATCTTCACCGATATTATGACCGGCATAGATGATAACCGGAGCTGTTTTCTTTTCTTGCAACCAGGTAAAGCTGTTCGACAGCGCTTCAATTACCGCGCGGGCACCCAGGTAGCTTCCACCGATACCTGCAACAATCACTACGTCACAATTTTCTCTCAATACCTGAGCGGTAGCTTTCAGTTCGGCCAGGTTTTCCTTGGTGATTGACGACGGTAAGTGCAGCCAACCTAAAAAGTCGTTTCCTTCGCCTGTGCCATTTTCCAATGCTTCTTGTGCAGCCTTTACTTGAGGCTCGTAAGCGGCTACTGCCTCTTTGGAAATAAAACCAAAGGTTTTCTCAATGTTTAAACTTATCATATATAAACTGTTTAAAAGTGGTTTTCTGTTTTTACCTGAAAGAGTCGGTGAGCAATTTGATTTCAATCATCGGCGAAATACGTTCGTACAGAATGTTGTATACAGCATCCATAATAGGCATGTTCACGTGGTGATGTTTGTTTATCTCCTTGATGCACTTGGTTCCGTAATACCCTTCGGCAATCATTTCCATCTCAATCTGTGCGCTTTTTACCGAATATCCCTTACCAATCATGGTGCCAAAGGTACGGTTGCGGCTGAAGTTGGAGTAACCTGTTACCAACAGGTCGCCCAGATAAGCTGAATCGTCTACGGTTCTGTTCAGCGGATGTACCGTATCTAAGAAGCGGTTCATTTCCTGAATGGCGTTGGATATAAGTACAGCCTGGAAGTTGTCGCCATATTTCAATCCGCTACAAATACCGGCGGCAATGGCATAAACGTTCTTTAATACAGAACTGTATTCAATGCCTACCACGTCGTCGCTAACCGATGTTTTGATGTAGCTGCTTGCCAACCGGCGGGCAAAGATACGGGCTTTGTCCTTATCGGGGCAGGCAATGGTGAGGTAGGAGAGGCGCTCCAATGCCACCTCTTCGGCGTGGCAAGGGCCGCCAAGTACCGCGATATTGTCGGCAGGTACTCCGTACTCCTTGGTAAAGTATTCGGATACAATTACATTGTCATCGGGTACAATCCCTTTGATGGCCGTAATAATAAACTTATCCTTAATCTTGGTTTTCAGCTTCTTGAGGTGACTCTTCAGATAGGGAGAAGGCGTAACAAACACCAGGGTGTCGGCCTCTTTCACAATGTCGTTGATGTTAGAGCTGAAATGAATACGCTTTACATCAAACTTAACACCTGTAAGGTATGCCGGGTTGTGCCCCAGTCGTTTGAAATCCGCAATACGATCGTCACGACGCATGTACCAACTGATTGACTCTTCCTGAGCCAGAAACATCTTGGCAATGGCCGTGGCCCAGCTTCCGCCGCCCATGATCGCTATCTTACCGGGTAGTTTCATTGACTTACGAATTAAGTTTCTTCACCCATCCGGCTACATCGTCTACCGATGGCTGGGCTAATTCCAATTTGTATTTTTTATTGATGCCGCAAATGTCCTGATGGAGTTTCTGCGGGTTTACTTCTTTCATGTCGGCTACCAGGTTGTAGCCTGCTTTCTGGATAACGGGTACCCAGGCTTCGTCGATACCTATTTCTATATAGGCGGCGGGTGCGTCTTTCTTCACTACTTTCTCGGGGCGCATCTGCGGGAAGAACAGTACTTCCTGGATGGCTACCTGTCCGGTCATCAGCATTACCAGACGGTCCATGCCTATACCCATTCCTGATGTGGGAGGCATACCGTATTCCAGTGCGCGTACAAAGTCCATGTCGATAAACATGGCTTCGTCGTCGCCCTTTTCGCTCAGGCGGAGTTGGTCCTGGAAACGGTCCAACTGGTCGATGGGGTCGTTTAGTTCCGAGTAGGCGTTAGCCAGCTCTTTACCGTTTACCATCAACTCAAAACGTTCGGTGAGTTCCGGGTTGGTGCGGTGCTTCTTGGTGAGCGGCGACATTTCAACCGGATAGTCGGTAATAAAGGTGGGCTGTATGTAGTTGCCTTCGCAGAACTCGCCGAATATTTCGTCGATGAGCTTGCCCTTACCCATGGTTTCGTCTACTTCCATCTTGAGCGACTTGCACACTTCGCGAATTTCGTCTTCGTTCTTGCCGTTCAGGTCGTGACCGGTGAAGTGCTTGATAGAGTCGAGCATCGTTACCCGTTGGTAGGGAGCTTTGAAGTTGATTACGTTGTCGCCTACCGTTACTTCGGTGGTTCCGTTTACATCGAGACAGATTTTTTCGAGCATCTTCTCGGTGAACGCCATCATCCAGTTGTAGTCCTTGTACGCCACGTAAATCTCCATGCAGGTAAACTCGGGGTTGTGTGTGCGGTCCATCCCTTCGTTGCGGAAGTTCTTCGAGAACTCGTACACGCCTTCAAACCCACCTACGATGAGACGTTTCAGGTACAATTCGTCCGCAATACGCAGGTACAGTGGAATATCCAATGCATTGTGGTGCGTCATAAACGGACGGGCCGAAGCGCCACCGGGGATAGATTGCAGGATGGGAGTTTCTACCTCGATGTATCCTTCGTTGTTGAAGCACTCGCGCATGGAGTTGTACACCTTGGTACGTTTCAGAAAAATATCTTTGATGCCTTCGTTTACGGCCAGGTCAACATAACGCTGGCGGTAACGGAGTTCGGGGTCTTCAAAAGAGTCGTACGCCACACCGTCCTTATACTTCACGATGGGCAGCGGTTTGATAGATTTGCTCAGTACGTTGACCTTCTGGGCGTGTACGCTGATTTCGCCCATCTGGGTGCGGAACACAAAACCCTCGATACCGATAAAGTCACCTAAGTCGAGCAGGCGTTTAAATACCGTGTTGTACATCTCCTTGTCCTCGCCCGGGCAGATATCGTCGCGGGTGATGTACACCTGGATACGTCCTTTAGAGTCCTGAAGTTCAACAAAAGAGGCTTTTCCCATTACGCGGCGACTCATTATACGTCCGGCAATCGAAACTTTACGGGGTTCGTCTTCGTCTTTAAATTGATCTCTAATATCGGTGGAGAAAGCGTTTGTTACATATTCTGCAGCGGGATAAGGCTCAATGCCCATCGCGCGAAGCTCATTCAGGCTGTTACGTCTGATGATTTCCTGTTCACTTAGTTCTAGAATGTTCATTACGTTGCAAATTAACTCAAATTGGAGGCAAAAATACGAAACATTTTTCATATTACGGCAATTACCTCCATTATTCCTGTTAATCTTTTAGCC
>JAVBVL010000007.1:0-25687 GCA_031554285.1 Bacteroides sp. | reverse complement strand
CTATCGCTGTAGATTGGCATGTCGAAACCTTTTTGCTTGAGCAAAGCCAGTCCGTGTACCAACGCCAGGAACTCGCCGATATTGTTGGTGCCCTTCATGGGACCAAAACGGAATATCTCCTGACGGCTTGCCACGTGTACGCCCCGGTACTCCATCGGTCCGGGATTACCGCTGCATGCCGCATCTACAGCAAGGCTGTTGTCAATAACGGCGGCGGGAAGTGTGGCGGGTTGCGCTTTGGCTTGGGCGGCTTTCTTGCCGATGTACGCATAAGGCGAAGAAGCCAATGCCCGTTCCGCCTCCTCACGGGTATCGAACGACTTGTATTTGGCCTGTTCGTACCCCTTGATTTGGAGCTGACAGTCGGTCCACGAGGTATAAATACCCGGTGTAACCCCTTCCCATACTACGTAAAATTTCTGTTTCGCCATACAAACATCTGCCGGTTGAGGCGGTAAAGGTACAAATATCAGTTTATCCCGCAAAGCAAAATGAACAACTTCGGGCAGATGGTTGTTTCATTAACATATAACAATATACTTACAATTTAAAAAAGAAACGATATGAAGAGATCTTTTAGCGAGGCGCTCAAGCACCGCAGGACATACTACTCAATCACCAACCAGTCGCCTGTTTCAGATACAGAGATAGAAGAAATCGTTAAGTTGGCCGTTACACATGTGCCGTCGGCTTTTAACTCACAAAGCACCCGCGTGGTTTTATTATTAGGCGAGAATCATAAAAAGCTTTGGGAAATCGTGAAGAAAACCCTGAAAGCGATTGTCCCTCCCGAGGCATATCCGGCTACCGAAGGTAAGATAGACGGCGCGTTTGCCTGTGGCTACGGAACCATCCTGTTCTTTGAAGACCAGGCGGTGGTTAAAGGATTGCAGGAAGCCTTTGGCGCTTACGCAGATAACTTCCCCGGATGGTCGCTGCAAACATCGGCCATGCACCAGTTTGCCGTATGGACTATGCTGGAAGATGCCGGACTGGGTGCTTCCCTGCAACACTATAACCCGTTGATTGATGCCGAAGTATCCAGTACCTGGAACCTGCCCGAAAGTTGGAAGCTGGTTTCGCAAATGCCGTTCGGTACTCCCGCAGGACAACCCGGCGACAAAGAATTCAGTTCGCTGGCAGAACGCGTAAAGATATTTAAATGAAATGAAGCGAGTTTACCCATTTTGTGATACCTTTGTCGCAAAATCGTAAACGGTCATGACTCGTATATTCCTTACCGGCTACATGGGAGCCGGCAAAACAACATTGGGAAAGGCCTTTGCTAAAAAGCAGGGCCTTTCGTTTATTGACTTGGATTGGTATATCGAAGAACGGTATCACAAGTCGGTAGGAGAGCTATTCGCAGAACGCGGCGAGGCGGGATTTCGTGAACTGGAACGTGCCATGCTGCATGAGGTGGGTGCTTTTGAGGATGTGGTGATCTCAACTGGAGGTGGTGCGCCCTGCTTTTACGATAACATGGAATTTATGAATAAAAACGGACAAACCATCTTCCTCGATGTACGGCCCGAAGTACTGTTCCGCCGCCTGCGCGGAGCCAAACAACAACGCCCCATCCTGCGGGATAAAACCGACGAAGAGCTGCAAGCCTTTATTATCAGTGCACTCGAAGCCCGCGCCCCCTTCTACACCCGCGCGCGCTACATCTTTAATGCCGACGAACTGGAAGAACGTTGGCAAATCAATCAGGCCATCGACCGTTTGAAAGCCTTGCTGGCGAACGAAGGGTAAGCTTTCGAACAAATTGCATGCCATTATTCTTAAAAAATGTACCTTTCTGGTTGTAAACTATAGATTTATACGTACTTTTGCCACCTATTTTATTCACTAAAACACAACAGATTATTGCACAATGAGAAAGTGGCGTATTGAAGATTCTGAGGAACTGTACAACATCACAGGTTGGGGTACCTCGTACTTTGGTATTAATGAGAAAGGTCATGTGGTTGTAAACCCCCGTAAGGACGGTGTGGCGGTCGATTTGAAGGAACTGGTCGACGAACTGCAATTGCGTGACGTGGCAGCCCCCATGCTGCTCCGTTTTCCGGATATTCTGGATAATCGTATCGAAAAAACGTCGTACTGCTTTAAGCAGGCGGCCGAGGAGTACGGTTATAAAGCCGAGAACTTCATCATCTATCCCATTAAGGTAAACCAAATGCGCCCGGTGGTAGAGGAAATTATCAGCCACGGAAAGAAATTCAATCTCGGACTGGAAGCCGGTTCCAAGCCCGAACTCCATGCGGTGATTGCCATCAACACCGACTCCGACTCGTTGATTATCTGCAACGGTTACAAAGACGAAAGCTACATTGAACTGGCCCTGCTTGCCCAGAAAATGGGAAAACGTATCTTCCTCGTTGTAGAGAAGATGAACGAGCTAAAACTGATTGCCAAGATGGCGAAGCAGCTCAATGTGATGCCTAATATAGGAATTCGCATCAAGTTAGCCTCCTCCGGTAGTGGCAAATGGGAAGATTCGGGTGGCGATGCCAGTAAGTTCGGTCTTACCTCCAGTGAGTTGCTCGAAGCGCTCGATTTCCTGGAAAAGAAAGATATGCAGGATTGCTTGAAGTTGATTCATTTCCACATCGGCAGTCAGGTAACCAAAATACGCCGCATCAAGACAGCTTTGCGCGAAGCGTCACAATTCTATGTGCAGTTGCACGCCATGGGCTTTAAACCCGAGTTTGTAGATATTGGCGGCGGATTGGGAGTAGATTATGACGGTACCCGCTCATCGAGCAGCGAGAGCAGCGTGAACTACTCCATTCAGGAGTATGTAAACGACTCCATTTCGACGTTGGTAGATGCCAGCGACAAAAACGGTATTCCCCATCCCAATATTATTACCGAAAGCGGTCGCTCACTCACCGCCCATCACTCTGTACTGGTATTCGAAGTGCTTGAAACCGCTACGCTGCCCGAGTGGGACGATGAAGAAGTATTGGGAGATGATGCACACGAATTGGTGCGCGAGCTCTACGCCATTTGGGACAAGCTGAACCAAAACAAGATGCTCGAAGCCTGGCACGATGCGCAACAGATACGTGAGGAGGCGCTTGATCTGTTCAGTCACGGTATTGTAGACTTGAAGACCCGTGCGCAGATAGAACGCCTTTACTGGTCGATTACCCGTGAAATCAATCAAATTGCCAACGGATTGAAGCATGCGCCCGACGAGTTCCGCAGCCTCTCCAAACTGTTGGCAGATAAATACTTCTGTAACTTCTCGCTGTTCCAGTCGTTACCCGACTCGTGGGCGATAGACCAGATATTTCCCATCATGCCCATTCACCGTTTGGACGAACGTCCGGACCGTTCGGCAACGTTGCAGGACATTACCTGCGACTCTGACGGGAAGATTGCCAACTTCATCTCCACTAAGAACGTATCGCACTACATGCCCGTACATAGCCTCAAAGGCAAGGAACCTTATTACCTGGCTGTATTCCTGGTAGGGGCTTATCAGGAAATCCTGGGAGATATGCACAACCTGTTTGGCGATACCAATGCGGTACACATCTCTGTAAACGATAAGGGGTACAACATTGAGCAGATTATCGACGGTGAAACCGTTGCCGAAGTGCTTGACTATGTACAGTACAATCCCAAGAAGTTGGTGCGTACGCTGGAAACCTGGGTAACCAAGTCGGTTAAAGAAGGGAAAATATCAGTAGAAGAAGGAAAAGAATTCTTATCAAACTATCGCTCGGGACTCTACGGATATACCTATTTGGAATAAGATATATGAAAGAAAAATTGACTGTAATTAAAGTGGGTGGCAAAATCGTAGAAGAGGATGCCACCCTCAGTTGTTTATTAAACGACTTTGCCGCCATCGAAGGGCACAAAGTATTGGTGCACGGTGGAGGCCGTTCGGCAACTAAGATAGCTGCCCAGCTGGGTATCGAAAGCCAGATGGTGAACGGTCGCCGCATTACCGATGCCGAAACCCTCAAGGTGGTAACCATGGTGTACGGCGGATTGGTAAACAAGAACATTGTAGCCGGCCTGCAAGCCTGCGGTGTAAATGCCATGGGGCTCACCGGCGCCGATATGGATGTAATCCGTTCGGAGAAACGTCCGGTAAAAGATGTAGACTACGGCTATGTAGGCGATGTGAAGCAGGTTAACGGTGCGCTGCTGGCCGATTTAATCGCCAAAGGAGTAGTACCCGTGATGGCGCCGCTTACCCACGACGGACAAGGGCACATGCTCAACACCAATGCCGATACCATTGCCGGCGAAACAGCCAAAGCGTTGGCACAACACTTTGACGTAACCCTCATCTTCTGCTTTGAGAAGAAAGGCGTACTGCGCGATGAGAACGACGACGACAGCGTGATACCCACCATTACCCATGCCGAATTTCAACAATACGTAGCCGATGGAGTGATTCAGGGCGGTATGATTCCCAAACTTGAGAACTCATTCGACGCAATTAATGCAGGCGTATCTCAAGTGGTAATTACCTTAGCATCAGCCATCAATGGCGAAGGCGGTACGGTAATTAAAAAATAATTCAAAAAAAGTGCCGACTGCCTGTAACTTTCGGTTTACCCATTCGTCATTTAATTAGAGATGCAAGAAATCAGCTTCCGAAACGACATATTGCCTCTGAAAGACAAACTCTTCCGACTGGCGCTCCGCATAACGATGGACAGAGCCGAAGCCGAAGACGTCGTTCAGGACACCATGATACGGGTTTGGAACAAACGGGAAGAGTGGACCCGCTACGAATCCATCGAAGCCTACTGCCTGGTGGTTGCCAGGAACCTGGCTATCGACCGAACTCGTAAAATGGACACCCAGACTGTGGAGTTAACTCCCGAGATGGAGGAAGAAGCTGAAACATCTACGCCCCATGACCAACTGGCGGATCAAGAGCGATTGAGTATTATCCACCGGTTGATTAACGAGCTTCCCGAGAAACAGCGGGTCATTATGCAGCTGCGGGACATCGAGGGGAAGAGTTACAAAGAGATTGCCGACTTACTGAACCTGACTGAGGAACAAGTCAAAGTAAACCTGTTCCGCGCCAGGCAGAAAGTGAAACAACAATACATAGAGATTGACGAATATGGATTATAAGTATGTAGAACAGCTTTTGGAGCGCTATTGGCAGTGCGAAACTTCCCTCGAGGAAGAGGCGCAACTCCGCAACTTCTTCGCCGGCGAAGAGGTACCCGCTCATCTGCTTCCGTACAAGGACTTGTTTGTGTATCAGCAGGTTCAGCAGGAAGTAGGTCTGGGTGCAGACTTTGATGCCCGTATCCTGGCACAGGTGGAAGCTCCGGCTCCGGTAGTGGTAAAAGCCCGCCGCCTCACGCTTACCCATCGCTTTATGCCGTTGTTCAAAGCTGCCGCCGTAGTGGCGATTATGCTTTCGTTAGGCAATGTGGCACAGCATACCGTATTCGGTAACGATCCGTTGGATTATAATTACGAAACATACAGGGACACGTATGATGACCCGGCAGTGGCTTACAAACAAGTATCTTCTGCACTCATGATACTGTCCGAAGGAATCAATAAATCGAAAGACCAGCAAGTAGCCGACAGTGTGGCTGCCGCCGGTAATAGAATAGTTGAATGATGAAACGCGCTCTTTTACTCTGCTGCATGGCCTGGATAGCTGTATCCCTGTCGGCACAAGACTTCGCTTCGCGGTTTATGAATGAACATCAGGAAGATAGCAATCTAACCTGTATCACCATCAGCCCTAAGATGATGGAAGAAATCATGAACATGAATAACGAAGCCGAACGTAACGACGAGATACTGGAGATAATCTCCAACCTGAAAAGCATGCAGATGCTTACTGCCAATGTAAAGGGACAGAAATATTACGAGGACGCTTTGGAAATCGTAGAGAAGAACTCCGGACGCTTTGAACCGTTCCTTTCTTTCGATGGAAACAGCGAAAATTGCAAAATCGTAGTGCGGAAGAAGAGTAAAGCCATCATCGAATTAGTGATGTTGGTGCGTGATAAGAACCATTTCGTGGTGGTGAACTTTACCGGCAATATGAGTCCGGAGTTTATCAACAAGTTGGCTGCTTCGATGAAGCAGGGTTCGTAACAAAAGAATTTTCATTTGCTTTAAATATAGTTAGTGTGCTTTTTAAAACAACTTGAGGCTGTGAAGTTTCAATTCTCTCAAATTTCAAGAAAAACTAACTAAATAGATGGGCTACCGCGTGATGCAGTAGCCCTTTTATTCTTTTATGGGATACCAAAAAAGAACCGGCCAACCATCTGCTTAAGATAATCGGCCGGTTGCCATACTACTAAATAATTATCAGGGCTACTTTCTTATAACTTTCTGATTCCCTTTTTAGAGAAGTCTTTCTCCTGCGGATTGCCTTTGTAACCAATGGTTCCGCTGCCGTTTACATAGGCTTTAATGGAGTTGGTAGCGTAGCAACTGATGTCGCCCGATCCGGCAATGCTGGCCGAAACATCGGATGCTTCCAGATTGGAGGCAGTAATATCACCCGATCCGGCAATGTTGAAGCTGGCATCTGTGGTAGTTCCGGTGAGAACAATGTCGCCCGAACCTGCCACATTGGCTTCTGTGCGGTTAGCAGTGACTTTCTTCAATTGAATATCACCCGATCCCTGAATGCTGATAGCCAGTTTGTTGCAGTTAATGTCCGAACCTTTTATGTCGCCCGATCCCAGGATGGTAACACTCAAGTTATTGTTTCCTTTGATGCCGTTAGCTAAAGTAATATTACCCGATCCTTGAACGGTTACCTTGGTCAGTAGGGCGCTGTTGGTACGAATTTCTAACTTGCCGGGGTTGTTAACGTTGACACCCTTCTTGAAGTTCACGCACAATACGCCATCTTTTACAGTTGTTTCGAGCAAGGGTACAATATTATCCGACCCATAGATGCTCAGTGCCGGGCCTTTGTCCGATTGCGTATAGATAACATCGGGGCTCCCCATTAACTGAATAGCAGTGTAGTTGCTTATTGTTACTTCTTTGGTAATGTACTTCTTGCTACCGGTAATGCGCTGATTCTGCGCGCAACCATAGGTGCTGGAAACCAATAGTCCGATAACGGCTATGGATGCAAAAATCTGTTTCATACTATTTGAATTTAGTGATTATACATTGGAGAATTAGTCGATCGCTTTCACGCTGCCTACACCTTTCTTTTCAACATTCTGGGTAGACGGATTTCCTCTGTAATTGATACTGCCTACACCTTTTACCGAGGCGTCAATCGTTTCACTGGCGTAGCAACTGATGTTGCCCACTCCCTTTGAACTGGCTTCTACATAGGCTGCTTGCAGGTTCTTAGCATCAATATCGCCTACACCTTTCGATGAGAGGAAAGCTTTCTTGGCAGTTCCGGCTACCTTTACGTCGCCCACGCCCGAAGAGTTAATGGTAATTTGTCCGCAAGTTACCGAGTCGGCCTCAATGTTACCTACTCCCTTGCTCTCGATGTTGAATTCTTCGGAGCTGAATCCCTTGGCAATAAAGATGTCGCCAACACCTTTAAACTTGATGCCTTCCAGTTGCGGAGTGCTTACGTGTACCACCAATTTCTTGGAGTTGAAGCTCACTTTCTTTTCAAAGTAGAGCGATAAGGTGTTATCTTCAATCTTCACGTTTATAAGTTCCACGAAGTTTTCCGGCCCGTTAATTCGCAGGGTGGTCTGACTATCGGTAGATTGGGTGTAATACACATCGGTTACCGTGCTGATGTCAATCTTGTTGAAGCCGGTTACTTCATAATCACGGGTAATAGTTTTTTTACTGGGTTCAATGTTTCTTCCCATACCTACACATCCTGTCAGGACTACACAAATAAGTGCGAAGAGGGCGGTGTTGATGCTTGTTTTCATATGCTTAATGAGTTGATTTTACATGTTAGACGCCATGCGCTTGTAAAAAGTTGCAGACATTCTCAAAAATGTGCTATTTTTGCGTAATTAATTACCGGATGATGGATAAAATTATTGAAGATGAACAGTTGGGACGGCTGGTAATACGTGTGAATGCACGTGCCCGCCGGTTGGTATTTCGCTCCAAGAGCGATGCCATTTATGTATCTGTTCCGCCTCATACCTCTTTAGCCGAAGTGGAGCGTGCCATCGAGAAGTTGCGTAGCCGGCTGGTGGTATCCAAGCAGAAACTATCGCGCCCACTCATCGACCTGAATTACAAGATTGAAGTCGATTACTTCAAATTATCCTTGGTTGCCGGTAATCGTGATAAGTTCCTGTCACACTCGGAACTGGGTAACATGAAGATTGTGTGTCCGCCCAATGCCGATTTTGCTGATGAGAAACTGCAGGAATGGCTGCACAAGGTCATTGAAGAGGCTCTTCGCCGCAATGCCAAGATTATTCTGCCTCCCCGTATCTATATGTTGGCGCAGCAACACCGGTTTGCCTACAAAAGCGTGAAGATTAACTCCAGTCAGGGCCGTTGGGGAAGTTGCTCTGCACAAAAGAACATCAACTTATCTTGCTACCTCCTGCTGCTTCCTGCCCACCTTATTGATTATGTGTTGCTGCATGAGCTTTGCCATACCCGCGAGTTGAATCATAGCGACCGCTTTTGGGCGTTGCTCGATGAAGTTTCGGGTGGAAAATCTACTGCCTGGCGCGAGGAATTGAAGAAGTTTCAGGCTACCATTTGAGCATTTATTGCGGCAATTGCTTCACCCCGTCACTATCTTTGGCAAAGCGATATGTACCTCCCTTTTCGCTCAAATCGAACACTGCCATCTCTTCGGTGGCATTATCTACAATCATCAACGCACTTTGGTCGGCAAAGCGGTTTACTTCAACGCTGTAAGCAGTATCGGTAACGCGTGGGCTCACAATGAGGCTGTCATTGATAAAGATAGAAACCGAATCGCCCGCGAATCCTTTGACTAAGCTGATGGTATATACTTCCGGATAGTGGCGCACCTCGTCTTTCTGATGTTGCAGGCGCATACTCATATAGATAAAAATCACCACCACCACAATAACGGCAAAAGCCAATATCCCGTTACCAACCATAAATTGCTTGTTGGTATTTAATCTGTGTGTCATAAGCGTATGTTTTTGTAATTATAAGTTAGATACTTTCCAAAATCCTTTTTTGTCTGAGCCCTGGCGAGAGATAATGCCTTCGCTTTTTAGTTTTTCCAAATGCTTTTGTACAGCCGAAGGATTGATTTGCAAGGCTTCCGATAGTTCTCTTCTTGTAATATCGGGCTTTTCGGCGATGAGATTAAACAATCTGACCACCTTTTCTGACCACCTTTTGTTGCTTATCTGACCACCTGTTATCTCTTTCTGACTACCTCCGGTTGTGCTCAATCGTATGCTTTCCTCCTTGGCAATATCAGGGGCTGCATTGATTCTTAAATGTCTGTTTTTTAATTCGTTATTTTCGCCAAGCAACAAATTGCCAAAGAAACGCATCAAATACTCCGGCGTTGCATACACTTTATTCAGATGGTCGTTGTAGTTGGCTCTCACAAGTGCATTGCGAAAATACCAAGAGTGATTGGCGAACATGTCGTTCTTCACTTCAAAGCCAAAAGTGCGTAGGTATTTAATAGCAAAGACAGCGATTGTGCGTGTATTTCCTTCACCAAAAGCATGAATCTGCCACAGCCCCGAGATGAAATTCGCAATATGTTCTATTGTTTCCCGTTTTGAGAGGCCTTTGTAGTTGAAATTTTTTTCTTGTAAGAAATCGTAATCAAGGGTTGCCTTAATTGTATCGGCAGAGGCATAGAAGACTGATTTCTGATTCAATACCCATTCTGACCTGGTGATGTTGTAATTGCGAAAAGCGCCTACCTTCACCCGGATACTGTCAACACCCCTAAAGAGGCGTTTATGAATAGAAAGAAGTTCGGCAGGGCTAAAAGTAAAAGTTTTCTCCGACAAGATTTCGGTAATATTTGCCGAAACTTTATCCGCCTCTTCGGTGCGGTCATTGTCAAGGTCGTTTTTGTTGGTTTGTTGCTTGTAGTAACTATTGATACGGTATTTTACCTCGTCAATCGTAATTTTACCTTCAATGTTTTCTTTGGCGGTTTCTATCAGGTAGGTAGAAGGAATTAACCCATCAACCTGCTGTAAGCCGATAGCCATTTGCCAAATTTGACCTCTCTCTTTATGTGAGGGTTCTCCTTGTCGGATGTATTCTTCAAAATCTTCTATCATGCAGCAATTGTGACATCTGAATACAAATATACATAAAAAATAGGAAACAGAGGGTATCTGCTTGGGATAGAATGTAAAAAAACACAGTTGTTTTTGTTGCGAATCGGAATAAACGTAACGCGTGAATCGTTGTTTGAAAGTAAATTTTGTTACATTTGCGGGAGATTGAACCAAGATAACCCTTTAATGTACCATGATGAGAAAATTAATTTTATTAACGGCGGCACTTTGCCTGTCCGTTACGGCTTCGTTGGCGCAACAAGCCCTTTGGGGAGGACAGCCCATCGTTTCTCCCGAGATTCATGAAAACCATACAGTGACCTTCCGCCTGCAAGCCCCAAAGGCTGTAACTGTGGAAGTAACCGGCGATTTCCTGGCGCCTCAGTTGGTAGATTCTCCTTTCGGGAAGTATGAAATGCCGGGTAAGGCTACCCTGAAAGAGGGGAAAGACGGCGTTTGGGAATACACTACCCCCGAGCCGCTTGCTTCTGAGCTTTACAGCTACTCGTTTATTGTAGACGGCCTCCGGATGATGGACCCCAACAATGTGTGTATGATACGCGATGTGGCCACGGTTACCAATGTATTTATCATTGGTGGCAACCCGGGCGATTTGTACAGCGTGCAACAAGTACCTCACGGTACCGTAGCGCGACGCTGGTACCAAAGCCCCACACTTAATAAAGACCGCCGCATTACCATTTACACCCCGGCAGGTTACGAAAAGAGCAACAAGAGCTATCCTGTACTCTACCTGCTTCACGGCATGGGTGGCGACGAAGAGGCATGGATTGCTTTGGGACGTACCGCCCAGATACTCGACAACCTCATTGCACAAGGCAAAGCCCAACCTATGATTGTGGCCATGACCAACGGAAACGTGGCGCAACAGGCTGCCCCGGGAGAGTCGGCAGAAGGTTTTGTGAAGCCTACCATGCAACTGCCGCAAACCATGGAAGGAAGTATGGAAGCCAGTTTCCCCGATGTGGTGAAGTTTATGGATAGCAACTACCGCACCATCAAGAAGAAATCGGGCCGTGCCATTGCCGGCTTGTCGATGGGAGGGTTCCACTCCATGCACATCTCCAAGCAATACCCCGACATGTTCGATTATGTAGGCCTGTTCTCGGCTGCCACCATGCCTAACAAGGATGTGCAATCGCCTATCTATGACAACCTCGACGGGAAACTTACCATTCAGTTTGCCAAGCATCCCAAACTCTACTGGATAGCCATCGGTAAAACCGATTTCCTGTATGATGCCAATGCGGATTTCCGCAAGAAACTCGATGAAAAGGGGTATAATTACACCTATTTCGAAAACGAAGGCGGACATATCTGGCGTAACTGGCGCATTTATCTTTCTATGTTTGCCCCCATGTTATTCAAATAAAACACAACTAACCCTATTAAAAGTATCATGAACAAGAAAATTGTACTTTCCCTTGCACTGGCAGGTACCCTGTTTACCGCCACTGCGCAGAAGCCGGTAGCTCCGGCCATCCCTGCCGACAAAAAGATTGAACAGAACATTGAGAAACTGCTCAAGAAGATGACGCTCGATGAAAAAATCGGGCAAATGACACAGCTTGCCATCGACCTGCTTATCAAGCCGGGAAGCGATGGCAGCAAAGGTTTTGAGTTTAACGAAGCCAACCTCGATTCTATCATCACCAAGTACAAGGTGGGCTCTATCCTGAACGTACCATATGGTTCGGCACGTACCAACGAAGTGTGGACACAACTCATTAGCCGCCTGCAAGAACGGTCGATGAAAGAAATCGGCATACCTTGTATTTATGGAGTAGACCAGATTCACGGGGCTACCTATACGGCCGATGCCACCTTCTTCCCGCAAGGCATCAACATGGCTGCTACCTTTAACCGCGCGTTGGTGCGTGAAGGTTCAGAAATATCGGCTTACGAAACCAAGGCGGGCAATATTCCGTGGACGTTTGCTCCGGTAGTGGACCTGGGCCGCGACCCGCGTTGGCCGCGCCAATGGGAAAATTATGGTGAAGACCCCTATGTGAATGCCGAAATGGGCCGCGAGTCGGTAATCGGCTTTCAGGGTACCGATCCCAATCATATAGGCGCCAACAGCATTGCCGCTTGTATGAAGCACTACATGGGCTACGGAGTTCCGGTATCGGGTAAAGACCGTACTCCCTCGTCAATCACCGTGCAGGACATGCGCGAGAAGCACTTTGCTCCGTTCCTGGAGTCTATCAAAGCAGGCGCGCTGTCGGTTATGGTGAACTCGGCTATGAACAACGGCTTGCCTTTCCATGCCAATTACGAACTGCTTACCCAATGGCTCAAAGAAGATTTGAACTGGGACGGACTCATTGTAACCGACTGGGCAGATATTAACAACCTGTACAGCCGCGACCACATTGCTTCGTCTAAAAAAGAGGCCATCAAATTGGCTATCAATGCCGGTATCGACATGTCGATGGTACCGTACGAATGGAGCTTCTGTACCTACCTCAAAGAGTTGGTAAATGAAGGCGAAGTGTCCATGTCTCGTATCGACGATGCCGTTCGCCGCGTACTCCGCCTGAAATACCGCTTGGGCTTGTTCGAAAGACCCAACTGGAAGGTTTCCGACTATCCCGAATTTGCCAGCGCCAAGTTTGCTGCTTCGGCATTGAAAGCTGCCGAAGAGTCGATGGTGCTGTTGAAGAATACCGATAAGATTCTTCCGCTGGCAGCCGGCAAGAAGCTGCTTATCACCGGTCCTAACGCTAACTCCATGCGTACGCTGAACGGTGGCTGGTCGTACTCCTGGCAAGGCGACAAGGCAGAGTTGTACACCGCAGCCTACAACACCATCCTGAAAGCCTTTACCCAAAAGTTTGGGGCCGATAACGTTGTGTACGAAGCCGGTGTAACCTACAAAACACCGGGACTCTACTGGCAAGAGAACGAGCCCGAAATAGAGAAAGCCGTAGCCGCTGCTGCCAACGTTGATTACATTGTGGCTTGCATTGGCGAAAACTCGTACTGCGAAACCCCCGGTAATCTTACCGACCTTTATCTGTCAAAGAACCAACTGAATCTGGTAAAAGCCTTGGCACAAACAGGCAAACCTGTTATTTTGGTATTGAACGAGGGTCGTCCCCGCATCATTAACGAGATAGAGCCGTTGGTAAAAGCTGTGGTACACGTGATGTTGCCCGGTAACTACGGAGGCGATGCATTGGCTAACCTCGTTGCCGGCGATGCCAACTTCAGCGGTAAAATGCCGTACACCTATCCGAAGGACATTAACTCGTTGGTAACCTACGATTACAAACCGTGCGAGAACCTTGAAAAGATGTCGGGTGCTTATGATTACGATGCGGTAATGTCGGTACAATGGGCATTTGGCTACGGTTTAAGCTATACCAACTTTGCGTACAGCAACCTGAAGGTAAACAAAGACACTTTCACTGCCGATGACGAGTTAATCTTCACTGTCGATGTAAAAAATACTGGCACCCGCGTAGGTAAAGAGGGCATATTGCTCTTTACCAGCGACCTGGTAGCTTCGCTTACTCCCGATAACCGCCGCCTGCGTGCCTTCGAGAAGGTAGAACTTCAACCCGGCGAAACCAAAACCGTTACCTTGAAACTGAAAGGAAGCGACATGGCATTCGTAGGTTACGATGGCAAATGGATTCTTGAAAAGGGCGATTTCCGCGTGCAAACCGGTAATCAGGTATTGAATATTGCGTGTGCTGCTACCAAGAAATGGGACACTCCTAATAAGTAAGTACAGTCACTGCTAACATAGAAAAGGAGCCTATCCATCGAGGATTAGGCTCCTTTTTTCTATGTTGGCGGCATGTATTGTGTTATCCCGGCATACAGCAAGGAGTTTCATGCCTTGAAACCTTTAGTTCCATGCCCGAAAACCTTTTGTTCCATCCTTTGAAACCAAAAGTTTCACTTCCGAAAACTATCTGGTATTGCTCTTGGAACCGGCAGTTTTGCTCCTGAAACCGCCGGTTTTGCCCTTGAAACCAGCGGTTTAGCCCCTGAACTATTGGTTTCATCTGCCGGAACTAATCTGTTATGGGTTGTATCACTAATGGCGAATCCCTCCGAAAATGGCGAATGAATGGCGAATCAAAAAGGGATTCGCCATCGATTATTTATCAGGTAATCAGCAAGGTAAGTCCAAAAAGATGGCGAATGGCGAATCAAAACACATTTTTTGCTCATGGAGGATGTTTTGGTTCTGTATCACTTTTGGTGCAGCTAAGGGCTGGAAGCCCTAAATATTTCAGGTGGGTGTGTCAAAAGCCCCATCGTTCTTTAAGTAAGTTATAAATTGTGAGCAAAGGGCTGAAATATTTAGGGCTTCCAGCCCTTGGCTGCACCAAACGGTGTTTGCTGTATTTAACCCCTAAAACCCTTGGGAATAAAATAATTATCCAAAAATCGACTAATATTTTGTAGTTGAACATATTATTTATATCTTTGTGCCCGAAATGTGGATGAAGAGGTGAGGGGGCAATTAAGCTCCTTTTTTTGTTCCCATTACAAAAGGTAAATGATAGAGAAAAGAATTGTTTGTGAAATTGTAGAAGAGTGGTTGGCAGATAAAGAGTACTTCCTGGTAGAAGTAACCAGCAGTGCCGACAACAAAATCGTGGTCGAAATTGACCATGCAGAAGGTGTTTGGATTGAAGATTGCGTGGAACTGAGCCGTTTCATCGAATCGAAACTGAACCGCGAAGACGAAGATTACGAGCTTGAAGTAGGTTCGGCCGGAATCGGACAACCGTTCAAGGTAGTGCAACAGTATTACAACCACATCGGTTGCGAAGTGGAAATTCTGACAAAGGATGGCCGCAAGTTGGCAGGCGTACTTAAAGATGCCGATGAAAACAAGTTTGTGGCAGCCGTACAAAAGAAAGTAAAAGAAGAAGGAGCCAAACGTCCCAAATTGGTGGAAGTGGAAGAAACCTTCGCTTATGGTGATGTGAAATATACGAAATACTTAATTAGTTTTAAATAATTTATGGCCAAGAAAGAGGAAACAATCAGCTTGATTGATACATTTTCGGAGTTTAAAGAACTGAAGAATATCGATAGAACTACCATGGTGAGCGTACTCGAAGAGTCGTTCCGTAGTGTGATTACGAAAATGTTTGGCACTGACGAAAATTATGACGTCATTGTGAATCCGGATAAGGGCGACTTTGAAATATGGCGTAACCGTGAAGTGGTAGCCGATGAAGAACTCACCAATCCTAACATGCAAATATCACTGACAGAAGCACAGCAGATTGACTCTTCGTACGAAGTGGGTGAAGAGGTTACCGATGAGGTAATCTTTGCTAAGTTCGGACGTCGCGCCATCCTGAACCTGCGTCAGACATTGGCTTCGAAGATTTTGGAACTGGAAAAAGATAGTATCTATAATAAATACATTGATAAGGTAGGTAACATCGTGAATGCAGAAGTATATCAAATTTGGAAAAAGGAGATGTTGCTGCTCGACGATGAAGGTAACGAGTTGCTGTTACCCAAAACCGAACAAATCCCGTCGGACTTTTACCGCAAGGGAGAAACGGCACGTGCTGTGGTAGCCCGTGTAGACAACAAGAATAACAACCCGAAGATTATCCTCTCGCGTACCTCTCCGGTATTCTTGCAACGTTTGTTCGAAATGGAAGTGCCCGAAATCAACGACGGCCTTATCACCATCAAGAAGATTGCCCGCATTCCCGGCGAACGTGCCAAGATTGCGGTAGAATCGTACGATGACAGAATTGATCCCGTAGGCGCCTGCGTAGGTGTGAAAGGTAGCCGTATCCACGGGATTGTGCGTGAACTCCGCAACGAGAACATCGACGTAATTAACTATACATCGAACATCTCCTTGTTTATTCAGCGTGCACTGAGTCCCGCCAAAGTATCTTCCATCCGTTTGAACGAAGAAGAGCACAAGGCAGAGGTTTTCCTCAAACCGGAAGAAGTGTCGCTTGCTATTGGTAAAGGCGGTTTGAACATCAAACTGGCCAGTATGTTGACCGAGTACACCATCGATGTGTTCCGTGAACTGGATGAGGCTTTACAAGATGAAGACATTTACTTGGACGAATTCCGCGATGAAATTGACGGATGGGTAATTGATGCCATCAAAGCCATTGGGGTAGATACGGCGAAAGCGGTATTGAATGCACCCCGTGAGATGTTGATTGAGAAGACGGACCTCGAAGAAGAAACTGTGGACGAGGTTTTGCGTATTTTGAAATTGGAGTTTGAAGACAATGAATAGGTAACCGGCCTATCCGGGACTTCAAGCGAGTTCCGCACAGATTTTCTTTACTCCACCAACCATTAAAATTTAAGTATGACGATAAGGTTAAATAAAGTAACAAGAGACTTGAATGTAGGTATTTCGACGGTTGTTGAGTATTTGCAAAAAAAGGGACACACCATTGAGGCGAACCCTAATACAAAAATCAGCGAAGAGCAGTATGCAATGCTTGTGAAGGAGTTCAGCACTGATAAGAACCTGAGACTCGAATCGGAACGTTTCATCCAGGAACGTCAGAACAAGGATCGCAACAAGGCATCGGTAGCTATCGACGGATACAAGCAAAAGCCTGCACCCGAAGAGGTGAAGACTGTGGTTCCTGAAGATGCACGCCCCAAATTCAAACCTGTCGGAAAAATTGATTTGGATAATCTGAACCGGAAAGTAGAGAAAGCTCCTGTGGCCGAACCCGTACAACCCGCCGTGGTAGAAAAGAAAGAGGAGGTAGTAGCTCCCGTAGTTGTTCCCGAAGTGAAGGAAGAACCGGTAGCCGTACGTCCTGAACCCGTGGTAGAACAACCGGTACAAGCTCCGGTAGCTGCTGCACCGGTGGAAGTGAACGAAGAGCCCCGTCCTGCGAAAGTAGAAGCGCCCGCTCCGGTGGTAACACCCCAACCCGAAAATACAGAGAACAATGCCGGTGATGCTGCCGATTCAAAAGAGGAAGATGTATTCAAGATTCATCAAGCCGAATTTGTGTCTAAAATCAACGTAATCGGACAAATTGACCTGGAAGCATTGAACCAATCAACACGCCCCAAGAAGAAATCGAAAGAAGAAAAACGGAAAGAGCGTGAAGATAAAGATAAAGTTCGTCAGGATCAGAAGAAACTGATGAAAGAGCAAATTATCAAAGAAATCCGCAAGGAAGACGCTAATAAGCCAAAAACCCGCGAAGAGATAGAAGCTAACGCCAAGAAGAAACGTAACCGCATCAACAAAGAAAAGGTAGACGTAACCAATGCTTCGAACTATGCTGCTCCGGGTGGCGACCGCAATGCCAACCGCGGACAGGGTCAAGGCGGCGGACAATTCCAACGCCCGCAACAAGGCGGTGGTGCGCCGGGTCAAGGCGGTCAGCGCAATAACGACCCCAACAAGCGTAATAACAACAACAAGGATCGCTTCAAGAAACCGCTCATTAAGCAGGAGGTAAGCGAGGAAGATGTTGCCAAGCAAGTAAAAGAAACGCTGGCGCGCTTAACCAGTAAAGGAAAGAACAAGACATCCAAATACCGCAAGGATAAACGTGAAATGGCTTCCAACCGTATGCAGGAAATGGAAGATCGCGAAATGGCGGACAGCATGGTGCTCAAGCTTACCGAGTTCGTAACAGCGAACGAGTTGGCAAGCATGATGGATATTTCGGTAAACCAGGTTATCGCTACCTGTATGAGCATTGGTATGATGGTATCTATCAACCAACGTCTGGATGCCGAAACCATCAACCTGGTGGCCGAAGAATTTGGATTCAAAACAGAATATGTAAGTGCCGACGTATCACAAGCCATCGTAGAAGAGGAAGACGCCGAAGAAGACTTGATGCCACGTGCTCCGATTGTAACGGTAATGGGACACGTTGACCACGGTAAAACATCGTTGCTCGACTACATCCGTAAGGCCAACGTAATTGCCGGTGAAGCCGGAGGTATTACACAGCACATCGGTGCTTACCACGTATCACTGGACGACGGTCGTAAGATTACCTTCCTCGATACTCCGGGTCACGAAGCGTTTACCGCCATGCGTGCCCGTGGTGCCAAAGCAACCGATATTGCTATCATCATTGTGGCTGCCGACGATAACGTGATGCCGCAAACCAAAGAAGCTATCAACCATGCCATGGCAGCAGGTGTTCCCATCGTGTTCGCTATTAATAAGGTAGATAAGCCTACGGCTAATCCCGAAAAAATTAAAGAAACACTGGCGAGTATGAACTTCCTGGTTGAAGACTGGGGAGGTAAATACCAGTCGCAAGATATCTCTGCCAAGCAGGGTATCGGCGTGAAGGAGTTGATGGAAAAGGTATTGCTCGAAGCCGAAATGCTGGAGTTGAAAGCCAATCCCAATCGTAACGCTTCAGGCTCCATCATTGAATCTACCTTGGATAAGGGTCGTGGATACGTAGCTACCATGCTTGTATCTAACGGAACATTGAGAACCGGAGATATTGTGTTGGCAGGAACCAGCTACGGACGTGTAAAGGCTATGTTTAACGAACGTAACCAACGCATCAAGCAGGCAGGTCCTTCTGAACCTGTATTGATTCTCGGCTTAAACGGTGCTCCGCAGGCAGGTGATACCTTCCATGTATTTGCTACCGATCAGGAAGCCCGCGAAATTGCTACCAAACGTGAGCAGTTGCAACGTGAACAAGGTTTGAGAACCCAAAAACTGTTGACACTCGACGAAGTAGGACGCCGTATCGCTTTAGGAAACTTCCAGGAGTTGAACGTGATTGTGAAGGGAGACGTAGACGGTTCTATCGAAGCATTGAGCGACTCGTTAATCAAGCTCTCTACCGAACGTATCCAAGTAAATGTTATTCACAAGGCAGTAGGACAAATCTCCGAATCGGATGTTACCTTGGCTGCTGCTTCAAACGCCATTATTATCGGTTTCCAGGTACGTCCGTCAGCTTCGGCACGCAAGTACGCCGAATCAGAAGGTGTGGATGTACGCATGTACTCGGTAATCTATGCCGCCATCGAAGAAGTGAAGGCAGCTATGGAAGGTATGTTAGAGCCGGTAGTGAAGGAAGAAGTAACTGCTTCTATCGAAGTGCGCGAAGTGTTCAACATCACCAAGGTAGGTACCGTTGCCGGTGCTATGGTGAAAGAGGGTAAGGTGAAACGTAGCGATAAGGCTCGTCTCATTCGTGACGGTATCGTAATCTTTACCGGTGAAATCAATGCTTTGAAACGCTTCAAGGACGATGTGAAAGAGGTAGCTACCAATTACGAGTGCGGTATCAGCCTGGTGAACTACCACGACATCAAGGTAGGCGATATCATTGAATCGTATCAGGAAGTGGAAGTAAAGCAAACGCTATAAACTAAGATGTGCCGTTGAGGCCTCTGTACCCAATGTGCCGGTATGTCTTTTTGAACGTATTGGCACATTGGTATATTTACAATCTGAATAGAGATGACAGGGATAGACTATGGTATTCTTTTTGTTTTCCTTGCCGGTGCGGTAGTGGGTTACATGAAGGGATTTATCAGGCAATTAGCTTCGTTGTTAGGCCTGATAGCCGGGTTAATTGCGGCCAAAGCGCTGTATGCCTCACTGGCCGAGAAACTCTGTCCTACCATCACCGATTCAATGACTCTTGCACAAGTACTGGCTTTTATCCTCATCTGGATAGCCGTTCCCCTGTTGTTTACACTTGTTAGTTCCATTCTCACCAAGGCCCTGGAAGCTATTTCTTTGGGTTGGATTAACCGTTGGCTGGGGTGCGGACTGGGGGCATTGAAGTATTTGCTCGTGATGAGCTTGATTATCTGTGTGATTGAATTTATTGATTCGCATAATACCCTGATTAAGGAAACAAATAAGAAAGAATCTTTGTTTTATTATCCTATGGAGAGCTTTGCAGGACTCTTTTTCCCTGTAGCCGAAAAGGTAACAAAAGAATATATACTGAACGATGATGCAACAAGAAGAACCCAATAAATACGTCAAGGAATTTACCCAGGAGAAATACAAATACGGGTTTACTACCGATGTAGATACCGATATTATTCCGAAAGGTCTGAATGAAGATGTAATCCGTTTGATTTCTGCCAAGAAAGAAGAACCCGAATGGTTACTGGAGTTCCGGTTGAAGGCCTATCGCCATTGGCTTACTATGACTATGCCTACCTGGCCACACCTGCGTATTCCGGAGATTGACTACCAGGCCATTTCGTACTATGCCGACCCGCGTAAGAAAAAGGAGGGTCCCAAAAGCATGGACGAGGTGGATCCCGAGGTTGTGAAAACATTCAATAAATTAGGTATCCCTCTCGAAGAGCAAATGGCATTGAGTGGTATGGCCGTAGATGCGGTACTCGATTCGGTATCAGTAAAGACTACCTTTAAAGAAACGCTGATGGAGAAGGGGATTATCTTCTGCTCGTTCAGTGAAGCAGTACGCGAACATCCCGATTTGGTGAAGAAGTACATGGGCTCCGTAGTAGGTTACCGTGATAACTTCTTTGCTTCATTAAACTCAGCTGTATTCTCCGACGGTTCGTTTGTGTATATTCCCAAGGGCGTACGTTGCCCCATGGAGCTTTCTACTTACTTCCGTATCAATGCCGCCAATACAGGCCAGTTTGAACGTACTCTGATTATTGCCGATGACGATGCATATGTATCGTATCTGGAAGGATGTACCGCCCCGATGCGTGACGAAAACCAGTTGCATGCCGCTATCGTAGAGATCATCGTGCACGACCGTGCCGAAGTGAAATACTCGACCGTGCAAAATTGGTATCCGGGCGATGCCGAAGGAAAGGGTGGTGTATACAACTTTGTAACCAAACGTGGTAACCTGAAAGGTGTAAACAGCAAGCTGTCATGGACACAGGTAGAAACCGGTTCGGCCATTACCTGGAAATACCCGTCGTGTATCCTTACCGGAGATAACTCAACGGCTGAGTTCTACTCGGTAGCCGTTACCAACCATTACCAACAGGCAGATACCGGTACGAAGATGATTCACCTGGGTAAGAATACCCGCAGCACCATCGTAAGTAAAGGTATATCGGCCGGAAAGAGTGAGAACTCCTACCGTGGTTTGGTACGTGTATCCGAGAAGGCAGACAATGCCCGTAACTACAGTCAGTGCGACTCGTTGTTGCTGGGTGATAAGTGCGGTGCGCATACCTTCCCCTACATGGATGTACACAACGAAACAGCTATTGTAGAACACGAAGCTACTACCAGTAAGATTAGCGAAGACCAGATATTTTATTGCAACCAACGCGGTATCTCTACCGAAGATGCCGTAGGCTTGATTGTAAACGGGTACGCCAAGGAAGTATTGAATAAGCTGCCGATGGAATTTGCCGTTGAGGCACAAAAACTGCTGAGCATTTCGTTGGAAGGCAGTGTAGGATAGTAACAGGAAATAAATCATAGATATGTTAGAGATAAAAGACTTGCATGCCAGTATCAATGGCAAAGAAATATTAAAGGGAATCAACCTGTCCGTGAAAGCGGGCGAAGTACATGCTATTATGGGACCCAACGGTTCCGGTAAAAGTACCCTCTCGTCGGTGTTGGTGGGTAATCCGGCTTTTGAAGTAACCAAAGGCAGCGTACGCTTTGAAGGTAAAGACTTGTTGGAACTTTCTCCCGAAGACCGCAGCCACGAGGGAATTTTCCTGAGTTTCCAATACCCGGTGGAGATTCCCGGAGTAAGCATGGTAAACTTTATGCGGGCGGCTGTAAACGAGCAACGCAAGTACAAAGGTCTGCCTGCACTAACTGCCAGTGAATTCCTGAAACTGATGCGCGAACGGCGTGAAGTGGTAGAAATGGACAACAAACTGGCAAACCGTTCGGTAAACGAAGGTTTCTCGGGTGGTGAGAAGAAACGCAACGAAATTTTCCAGATGGCGATGCTTGAACCCAAGCTCAGCATCCTTGACGAAACCGATTCGGGTCTCGATATCGACGCCCTGCGCATTGTGGCCGAAGGAGTCAATAAACTTAAAAGCCCCGAGAAGAGTACCATCGTTATTACACACTACCAACGCCTGCTCGATTATATCAAACCGGACGTAGTACATGTACTATACCAAGGGCGTATTGTGAAAACAGCCGGTCCCGAATTGGCTCTGGAGTTGGAAGAAAAAGGATACGACTGGATCAAGAAAGAAGTAGGAGAGTAACACAATGGGTGCAGAACAACAATACATCGACCTCTTTACGCAAGCGGAAGCCATGATCTGCAAGCACAGTGCCGAGGTGCTCAATGCACCGCGTGCCGCTGCCTTTGCCGATTTTGAACGATTGGGGCTCCCCACGCGCAAACAGGAAGACTACAAATACACCGAAGTAAGCAAGTACTTCGAACCCGACTTCGGGCTGAACCTGAATCGCCTGTCAATACCCGCCAATCCTTACGAAGTATTTAAGTGCGACGTTCCCAACATGAGTACCTCGCTGTACTTTGTGGTGAATGATCGGTTCTATAATCAAGCGCTTCCTAAGAACAATCTGCCCGAGGGCGTTATCTTCGGTAGTTTGAAAGAGGTTGCCGAGCAACAGCCGGAATTGGTGAAGAAGTATTATGGCAAGCTGGCGGATACTTCGAAGAATGGCGTAACAGCTTTGAATACCATGCTGGTTCAGGATGGCGTATTCTTTTATGTTCCAAAGAATGTAGTGGTAGACAAACCCATTCAATTGGTGAACATTCTGCGTGCCGATGTAGACTTCATGGTAAACCGCCGTGTGCTGATTGTACTGGAAGAAGGTGCGCAAGCCCGTCTGCTGGTGTGCGACCATGCCATGGATAGCGTAAACTTTCTGGCTACACAAGTAGTAGAAGTGTTTGCCGGTGCAAATGCTACACTCGATTTGTACGAACTGGAAGAAAACCATACCAGTACAGTACGTGTGAGTGATATGTATGTACGTCAGGAAGCCAACAGCAATGTGTTGCTCAACAATATGACGCTTTTTAATGGCACTACCCGCAACACTACCGAAGTAGTACTTGCCGGTGAAGGAGCTAACATTAACCTCTGCGGTATGGCTATTGCTGATAAGAATCAACATGTGGACAACCACACTATGATTGACCATACCGTGCCCAACTGCACCAGCAACGAACTCTTTAAATATGTACTCGACGACCAGGCTACCGGAGCCTTTGCTGGGTTAGTCATGGTACGTCCAGATGCACAGCATACCAGTTCGCAACAAACCAACCGTAACCTGTGTGCCACCCGCGAAGCACGTATGTACACCCAACCGCAGTTGGAGATTTATGCCGACGATGTGAAATGTTCGCACGGAGCAACCATTGGTCAGCTGGACGAGAGTGCGCTGTTCTACATGCGTTCGCGCGGTATTCCTGAGAAAGAAGCTCGGTTGATGCTGATGTTTGCCTTCGTGAACGAGGTAATCGATACCATTCAGCTTGATGCGTTGAAAGACCGTCTGCACCTGTTGGTAGAGAAACGCTTCCGTGGCGAGCTGAGTAAATGTCAGGGTTGCGCTATCTGTAAATAATTTGCCCATCTTCGGGCGTGTGTTCTTATACAAAAGCAAGTATGGATATTCAAAAGATAAGGGCCGATTTCCCCATCCTTTCCCGCGAAGTGTACGGTAAACCGCTGGTGTACTTCGATAACGGAGCTACCACGCAGAAACCCCGTGTGGTGGTTGATTCATTGGTAGAAGAATACTACTCGGTGAACGCCAACGTACACCGCGGTGTACATTACCTCTCCCAGCAAGCTACTGAGCTGCACGAAGCTTCCCGCGAAACGGTGCGTCGCTTTATCAATGCCCGTAGCACGAACGAAGTCATCTTCACCCGCGGAACCACCGAAGCCATCAACCTCATAGTTTCCAGCTTTGGCGAAGAGTGCATGCAGGCGGGCGACGAAGTGATTGTGTCGGTGATGGAACACCACAGCAACATCGTTCCCTGGCAGATACTGGCTGCCCGCAAAGGTATTGCCATCAAGGTAATCCCGATGAACGACAAAGCTGAACTGTTGCAGGACGAATACCGCAAACTCTTCTCCGATAAAACGAAGATTGTCAGCGTCACCCACGTGTCCAACGTATTGGGCACCGTAAACCCGGTGAAAGAAATGATTGCCTACGCCCATGCACAAGGTGTACCCGTATTGATTGACGGTGCACAAGCCGTACCCCATACAACCGTAGATGTGCAAGACCTCGATGCCGATTTCTATGCCTTCTCCGGACACAAAGTTTACGGCCCCACCGGCGTAGGTGTACTTTACGGAAAAGAAGAATGGCTGGACCGCCTGCCGCCGTACCAGGGAGGAGGAGAGATGATTCAAACCGTATCGTTCGATAAAACCGTCTTTCAGGAACTGCCGTTTAAGTTTGAAGCCGGAACACCCGATTACATCGGCACCACCGGACTGGCTAAAGCCCTCGATTACGTATCGGCATTGGGGATGGATAACATCGCCCGCCATGAACACGAGCTTACCACCTACGCCATGCAACGCCTGAAAGAAATCCCCGGCATGCGCCTCTTTGGCGAAGCCGAGCATAAAAGTAGTGTGATATCCTTCCTTGTAGGCGACATTCACCACCTTGATATGGGGACTTTGCTCGACCGACTGGGCATTGCCGTACGTACCGGCCACCATTGTGCCCAGCCACTCATGCAACGTTTAGGTATCGAAGGAACTGTTCGCGCTTCCTTTGCCCTTTACAATACGAAAGAAGAAATTGATGTGTTGGTAAACGGCATCGAGCGTGTTGCCAAAATGTTTGGGTAAGGTGATGAAGAATCCTGAGGAAGCAGTTGCATACCATGTTTTTGAGGAGTGTTTACCTGAGTACGTAAAGATGGTAGAGAAATGGATGCTTGAATCCGAAGACTACCTGCGCCGCGACTTTAAACTGTTGGATGTCAGTGCGGCGCTTCCCATTAACCGCTCATACATTTCCCGGATATTCAACGAAGGCATGGGAAGTTCGTTTTCTCAGGTAGTAAAAAAATACCGGATAGAGAAGGCCAAGAAAATGATAGAAACACATCCCAACCTCTCCGTACAAGAAGTGGCCCGCCGTTGTGGCTTTGTCTACATTAAGTTTGTTCCCTGTTTTAAGAAACATGTCGGTGTATATCCTCGCAAGTACAGAGAGATATTTTGGGACTGACTCCGGGAGGTATTAGTCAAAAAATAGCGATATATTTGGTAAAGTCATTGTGATTCAATACTTTTAGGCTTTCGTAACCTTTAATTGTTGAGTCTATGGATAATTTACTTTTCTGGCTGGTTCCCACAGCCTCCGTGTTGGCTCTTATTTTTGCTTATTATTTTCATAAGCAGATGATGAAAGAGAGCGAAGGTACTCCTCAAATGGTAAAAATTGCCGCTGCCGTTCGCAAAGGCGCCATGTCTTATCTGAAACAACAGTATAAGATTGTGGGCTGGGTGTT
>JAVBVL010000036.1:0-10752 GCA_031554285.1 Bacteroides sp. | reverse complement strand
AGCACGTTATGCAAATACGGGGTTGACTGGATTTGACAGCGGGCAGAAATGGTATGTAAGCATGCAGTGCGTCAGTGATTGGCACTTAAATCTCAGTTACTAAAATTTTATCTGGCGAAAACAATTACGCTCTTGCTGCTTAATCGAATCATAGTAGATTAGCTTAATCCAGGCACTAGGTGCCAGGACGAGACATCACTCGGAAGCTGTTGCTCCGAAGCATTCCGGTTCAGTGGTGCAGTAACATCGGGGATAGTTTGAAGCGGCCTCGCACTTTGAATGAAACTTTAGAGGATAAGGCGGAAGTTGATGGCTTTGGTTCTGCTCCCGCTCGAAAACTTAGGCAAAGATAAGCATGTAGAAAGCGTATGATTTCCTCGTTTGGACGAGGGTTCGACTCCCTCCAGCTCCACCATGACCAAAGAAGAACTGACTTACTGTACCAAAATCTTGACGCAACACTTGAAAAGCGACCAACAGGCATGGAAGGCAGTCCTTCTTATGAGCATGATGCTTTTCGCGACCGGCGTTGCCTGGGCCGAGGGGGATACTCTTTCTTCTCGGGTAGATTCTTTACCTCCCTCCAAACGTATTATTCACCAGATTGGTGTAGACTTGCGACCCTCTTACGTATTTCCTACGAATAGTTTCCTGCGGGGAGACAACTGGAAAAACCAACGCATCAATAATTCTTTGGCTGCTCACCTGAAATATTCGTTCCGCTTTCATCCCGATACGGCTACCGACCATATTTATGGTGGTGCCTACCAGGGAATAGGGGTAGGGTACGGTGCTTTCCATAATACAGAAGAGTTGGGCGACCCTACCATGTTATATATCTTTCAAGGTGCGCGCATAGCCCGTCTCAATCCCCGTCTTACGTTGGATTACGAATGGCATCTCGGGCTCTCGTTCGGGTGGAGTCCTTATGATTACTATGAGAATTATTACAACCGGGTTATCGGTTCACGGGTGAATGCTTACATGAGTACCGATTTCTTTCTGCGGTGGGCGGTGAATACTCAATTCGATTTAATTACGGGGGTGTCTTTGGATCACTTCTCAAACGGAAATACCAAGTTTCCCAATTCGGGACTTAATACCATTGGGCTGAAGTTGGGGATGGTATATAACATCAACCGCCGGGAAGATGCGTTGAAGCCTGCTGCCCGCCAGTTTCACATCCCTGAGTTTCCACGGCATATCAGCTATGATGTGGTGCTGTTCGGTTCCTGGCGACGGAAAGGGGTGGTTAACGGAGAAGGGAAAGTGGCTTCGCCTAAAGCCTATATGGTGGGTGGTTTCAACTTTACTCCCATGTATAACCTAAATTACAAACTTCGGGTAGGCATGTCGTTAGACGGGGTGTACGATGGTAGCGCCAATGTATATACCAATGGATACCATACCGGGAGTGAGGACGAATTCATTACTCCTCCGTTGGGGAACCAACTGGCTTTGGGACTTTCTGCCCGGGGTGAATATGTAATGCCTTATTTTACCGTAGGGGTGGGTATCGGAGCCAATGTGGTGCATGGTGGAGGCGATTTGAAAGGGATATATCAGGTAGTTTCTTTAAAGATGGAACTTACCCGGAACTCTTTCCTGCACATCGGGTACAACCTGCAAAACTTTAAAGACCCCAACTACCTCATGTTAGGCATCGGATTCCGCTTTCATAACCGGTACCCTACTTGTCACCGCTAAGGGTGTAGAGTACTACCCGTGTGGTGGTTTCGTCTACACGGAAACGGTCGTCTGTCCGTTCGCCTATGAGCCAGGCAATATCATTACCTACGCATAACACCCATTGGTTCTCTTTTTGTAAGCGGGATAGTTTGCGGTCGGTCAGGTAATCACTCACTAATTTCCTTCCTTTCATTCCAAACGGTACAAACGTGTCGCCCGCTTGCCATCGGCGAAGCGTTATTTCGCCTTGACATTTACCGGCATCAAAGCACGCGGTGTTCTTGTCGCGCGGAATGATAAAACCATCAGTATACTCCGCTTCCTCGCAGATAAGTTGGAAGGGGGGAGTCGACTCATCAGAAGCATCCGGTTTCTCTATTAACAGATACTCACGGTCTTTAATAACCCGCCATTCCTTGCTTGTAAACAGCTTACCCGCCTGCCCTGTTAACGAAGCGAAAATATCGTTCACCTGGCTGGAGTTGAAACCCAAGGGATGAAGAATCTCAAACAGCAAGGCAGCCGGTGAGGGTTCCTGAAGCAAGGCAGCAATACAAATACCTTTCTCCTCATTCAGTACCCGGGTACGGCCTTCGGCTATTCCTTGTTGGTACACCAAAGCCGCTTCATGTAAATGATGGGCGGTGTCAATCAGGCTATCTTGAACCGATGGATTGATGGTTTGCATCAGTGGCAATAAGTTGAGGCGTATCTTGTTGCGGGTGTATTCGTCCTGTAAGTTGGTACTGTCTGTTACGTATGGTTGAGCAATGTGTTGCAGGTAATTGGTAATCTCCCGGCGGGTTACACAGAGCAGCGGGCGTACCACTTCCCCGTTTTGGGGGCGGATGCCGGTTAGTCCGTTAATACCTGTTCCGCGAATGAGGTTGAGCAGCATGGTTTCTACGCTATCGTCTTTATGGTGCGCTACGGCAATAACCTTTGCACCGCATTGTTGCCTTACTTGTGCAAACCAATGGTAACGCAGTTCGCGCGCAGCCATCTCAATGGAGATGTGGTGCTGTTCGGCGTATTGAGTAGTGTCGAAATGAGTGGTGTGCAGGTTGACTGCCAATGTGTTACACAGTTCGCGTACAAAAGCTTCGTCCCGGTTGGATTCATCGCCCCGTAAGTGAAAATTACAATGCGCCGCTTCGCACCGGTAGCCTGCTTTGAGAAGAATTCGCAACAACGCCACTGAGTCGGCTCCGCCGCTCAATGCTACTAACACCTTGTCTTTGAGGGAGAATAAGTGCTCTTTTTCAATGAATTGTGTGATGCGGTGCGTAATCATTCTGCAAAAATAAGAAACGATTCCGAATATATTCTAATCCTTATGTTATTTAAAAACAATCTAAATAACTTGTCGTTATCAATGTGATTAACTATTTTTGCAAAAATATTTGGAAGGAATAGAGTATGCGTTTGTCCGAATTGAAAACAGGCGAGAAAGGTGTTATCGTAAAAGTACTGGGTCACGGAGGTTTCCGTAAACGTATTGTGGAGATGGGATTCATCAAAGGGAAGACTGTGGAGGTTTTGCTTAATGCACCTTTGAAAGACCCTATCAAATACAAGGTGATGGGGTATGAGATATCTCTGCGCCGCCAAGAAGCCGAGATGATCGAGATTATCAGTGAGCAGGAAGCAGCTTTACAGTATGAACCCTCCGGTGCTCTTCAAGGCATTGGTGAGGAGATGCGTTACGATGACGAACAACTGAAACGCGCCGCTTTGGGCCGACGTAAAACCATCAATGTGGCATTGGTAGGCAACCCCAACTGCGGTAAAACCTCCCTGTTTAACCTTGCTTCGGGTGCTCACGAACATGTGGGTAATTACAGCGGGGTAACGGTAGATGCCAAAGAGGGATACTTCGACTTTGAAGGATACCACTTTAAGATTGTCGACCTGCCCGGTACCTATTCCCTGTCGGCTTATACTCCCGAAGAAATTTATGTGCGCCGGCATATTATCGACGAAACGCCCGATATCATCATCAACGTAGTCGACTCGTCTAACCTGGAACGCAACCTCTACCTTACCACGCAACTTATCGATATGAATGTACGTATGGTGGTAGCGCTGAATATGTACGACGAACTGGAAGCCAGCGGTAATACGTTGGATCATCGTTTGCTGGGCAAACTGTTCGGAGTGCCCATGGTACCTACCATTTGCCGGCGCAATGTGGGCATCGACCATCTGTTTCATGTCATTATTCACTTGTACGAAGGTGCCGACTTCCTCGATAAGCACGGCAACATCAATCCCGAGGTGGTTAAGGAGTTGCAGGACTGGCACCGTACCCACATTGCCGAAGAAACGGAGAAAGAAGGTCCGGTTGATACGGTATATCACTCCGAGCCCGACGAGAAGTTGTACCGCCATATCCACATTAACCACGGTCCCGAACTGGAAAAGGCTATTGATACGGTAAAAGAAGAAATATCCAAGAACGAAACCATTCGTCACAAATACTCCACCCGTTTCCTGGCTATCAAATTATTGGAGAACGACCGGGATATAGAACATGTTATCCGTACACTGCCCAACCGGGAAGCCATCCTGAAACTACGGGATAAGGTGGCCGAACGGATAAGTACTACAACAAAAGAAGAGTGCGAATCGGCCATTACCAATGCCAAATACGGATTTATCAGTGGGGCGTTGAAGGAAACTTTTGTCGACAATCATCTTGAACATGAACAACTTACCCGTACGCTCGACAGCATTGTTACCCACCGCATCTGGGGATATCCCATCTTCTTTCTCTTTATGTACCTCATGTTTGAGGGTACTTTTGTGCTGGGACGTTATCCGATGGCAGCTATCGAGTGGCTGGTAGAACTACTGGGAAACTCGATACGGCACAATATGGACCCGGGGCCGTTTAAAGACCTGTTGATTGACGGTATCATTGGCGGAGTAGGGGGCGTTATCGTATTCCTGCCCAACATCCTGATACTTTACTTCTGTATCTCCCTCATGGAAGATTCCGGGTATATGGCCCGTGCCGCTTTTATCATGGATAAGATTATGCATAAGATGGGGCTTCACGGTAAATCATTTATCCCCCTGATTATGGGATTCGGTTGCAATGTGCCTGCCGTGATGGCTTCACGTACCATCGAGAGTCATAAGAGCCGTCTGGTAACCATGCTCGTTACCCCGCTGATGTCATGCAGCGCCCGCCTGCCGATATACCTGTTGCTGGTCAGTGCTTTCTTCCCGAACAACGGCAGTTTGGTGTTGTTTAGTATCTATGTAATCGGTATTCTATTAGCGGTACTGATGGCGCGGTTGTTCAGCCGCTTCCTGGTGAAAGGCGAAGATATGCCGTTTGTAATGGAACTTCCCCCTTACCGCATGCCTACCCGGAAAGCGATATTCCGCCATACATGGGAGCGCGGTGCACAGTACCTGCGTAAGATGGGTGGTATTATCATGGTAGCTTCCATTATCATTTGGTTCCTGGGTTATTTCCCGAACCACGAAGCCTATGCCACCGAAGCCGAACAGCAGGAGAACTCGTACATCGGACAGATTGGTAAAGCCATCGAACCGGTTATTGAGCCGCTTGGGTTCGACTGGAAACTGGGTATCGGACTCATCTCCGGTGCCGGTGCTAAGGAATTGGTGGTGAGTACCTTGGGGGTTCTTTATACGAACGATGCCAATGCCGATACGGTGAGTCTGGCACAACGTGTTTCGGCCTCGGCAACTCCGTTGATAGCCTTTTGTTACATGTTGTTTGTATTAATCTATTTTCCCTGTATTGCCACGTTGGTAGCCATTAAACAAGAATCCGGCAGTTGGAAGTGGGCTTTATTTGCGGCATTGTATTCCACCGGATTAGCCTGGGTAATATCCTTTGCCGTTTATCAGATAGGAGGAATTTTTGTATGAGTTGGGGATGGCAAGAGTGGGCAGTTGCCCTGTTGGTCATTATCTGTGTAGTGCGGATAGGCTTTAGCGTGCGTGACTTCTTTCGTCGGGTAAAGAGTGGCAAGAGTCCGTGCAGCAGTTGTTCGTGCGATTGCGCGTTGCGCGACTTACCCCGCCACGAGTGCCCTGAGCACAAGGGCAGAAAGCACTTGTCTAATAAAAAATGTTGCGGATAGTTGGTAGTATGGAAAAAGTTACTACCTTTGCATCCGCAAACAAGAAACAAGGTTCCTTGGCCGAGTGGCTAGGCACCGGTCTGCAAAACCGTCTACGGCGGTTCGAATCCGCCAGGAACCTCCAAAAAGGCTTGAAACTCTATCGTTTCGAGCCTTTTTTTGTTTAAGTTATAGAGATAGGAGATATAGAATGAAACAAATTTGTATTCTCATAACAGTACTACTTGCTGCCACTCAGCTATGTTTGGCACAAACTAACAACCGGAGTTTTCATTTTGAACCGGTGAGCGGAAATACGAGTGTATCTGCCCGGCAGAATGTAAGCTCTTCTGCCGGCACAACAACCACTTCGGTGGAGAGCACCCAACATTCGTCATCGGGGAGGCTTGTGCTCGGAGGGACACTGGGTATGAGTTTCGGCGATTATACCAACATCAACGTATCTCCTCAGTTGGGGTACATGGTGAGTAACTATCTAACGCTTGGGGGTGGTGTAAGCTATAACTACTACGGAGAGAAAGCGTATGACTATACCCGGAATTATCTGGGTGTTAACCTCTATGCGCGGGCTTATCCTATTCAGTTCCTTACATTGTATGCCCAACCGGAAGTGCAGCGTAGTTGGGGGAAGTCCGGTTATGCGGGTAAAGTGGAAGATGTATTTGCCTGCCTGTTGTTGGGAGCGGGCGTGGTACTTCCTACCGGGAACGGGGGAGTTACTTTGACTTTCTATTATGATGTACTTCAACATCGTTCCAGTCCGTACGGCAATAAGATAGGGTACTCGGTGGGTTATACTTTTGTTTTATAACTTTGCCTCCGGGACTTGTCCTTGCTCTCGGTAAGACATTGCCCATCTCTCGGTGAGACATTGCTCATCTCTCGGTGAGATATTGACAATCTCTCGGTGAGATATTACCCATCTCTCGGTGAGGCAAATATATAAGGAAAACACAACAAATATCTTGATAATCATGAAAACGCAAAAACTCTTCGTCTTGATTAGCACGCTGTTCATCGCAGGCTGTGCGTATGGACAATCCCAGGTTATAAAACTTAAGATTGAAAGTGGTGGTAAGATTACTACGCATTCGGTAACTGTCGACGAGAAGCACCGCCTGCTCAACGCTTACGCGTCGGCCGAGGAACTGAAGAACCCGTATGTGGCGGCTACGCTGCAAACGTTGGGCGAACTGTCTGCCGACCAACGCACATTGACCTTGCCTGAGGGTACAACGGTGTACGTGGCTCCCGGCGTGTATTGGACCGACCAGACCTACCGCCAAGGTTTCCCGTTTGACGATAGCGGCTTTGTAATTCCCAGCCCTAATGTAGGGTTGAGTATTCTGGGTGCCAACATCTCGTTCATCGGACTTACCGCCGATGCTACCGATGTGCACATCTGTGGCAACCGGGGTGAGGGCGGTGCCAAGGGACTGGGTGCCAATGGAAGTTGGTATTCGTTGGCCGTTTCTACCGGATTCCGTGCCGAGAACATTACCATTGCCAACTATGCGCAGGAAGATTTGGTTTATCCGCGCGACCCGTCACAAAATATATCCAAGCGTATCCAGTCAACCAATCATGCCGAGGTGCTACGCCCTGCCGAAGCTTCCATCGACAGAATCTATTTCGAGAATGTACGTTTTATCGGCTTCCTGAACATGATGGCAGGTTTCTCGCCCGCCCGTGCGTACTTTAAAGATTGCGTTCTTCAATGTACCGATGACGCTGTCTTTGGAGGGCACATCAATGTGTACCAGAACTGTACGTTCCGCTTGTATGGCAGTCACCCCTCATATAACGGTGCCGGTGCAGGTGGTGTTAACGTGCTTCTGGGGTGCAAGATTATAGGCATGCCGCAGGTGAGCGACACGTGCCTCTACTTGTGCAAGTCATCCCGTGGGAATGGCGCCGATGCTACTACCATCTTCGCTTTGATTGATAACGAGTTCCTGGGACGTATTGAAACGGTGGAGTGGGAGAACGTGGTGCGCGAAGATGCACGTCATGCCGTATCGAACAATACCATCGGTGAGGGTAAACAGCCGCTCGTAGTAAGTCCCGCCAAGCCGCAAACTTCGGTTACGTATACCGGAGATGCGTTGAATGCTTTTAAGGTAGGTAACCGTTACAACGTATATAATCTGTTGAAGGGGGATGACGGATGGGACCCGGCAGGGCAGAATACTGCCGGGTGGGCGCCTTATGCTAACCTTCCCTTCCGCTTCCTGATTGGGGTAAACAACACCACCCTCTATTCCGACCAAACGGGTGCTGACAACACTGCTGTTTTAACACCCGCACCGGTTCCTGCCTCTTCGGTGGATGCCGGTAAAACTGTTTGGACGTATAACAAAGACTTGTTGAATGGGGAGGTGAATCCCTCAACAGGCGTCCTTACCCTGACCGCCAAGCCCAACCGTACCGGTGCCATTATCAAGACGGTGGTTACAGGCACACTTCCCAACGGGATTCCTGCCGGTGCAACGCTCTACATCCGTCCGGTACCTGTGGCATCGCCTGTGCTTACTTCGCCCGCAATTGCCATCGGAAAGAATACGGCAACGCTTGACTACACGCTCAACCATCCCGAGTACAAAGATGTGTCGATGATTGAGTGGTACCGTGAAACAGGTCCTACTACTACGAACGGCATCCACATTGGTACCATGAAGAGTGATGCCGAAGGGCGTTTTGTGGACGCTCCGTACAAAACGTATGCACTCGATACCTACGACGTTGGATATTACCTGCGTGCCGTAATCACCCCGAAGTACGCGTTCAGTCCTGCTGCCGCATCATCAATCACGGTGTATAGCAAGCGTGCCATCACATCTGCCGATATAACCGGAACCTTGTTGTATACCGACTTTAAGAACTTATATATAACCACTGAAAGTAACCTGACTACCACCGGTCGTTGGTTCTTTGACAACGAGGGCGAAACCGAAGAACCGTGGGGTTGGGGTATCGGCTCCAACGGTGCAGATGGTATCTGGGGACTTCAGAACAATACCCGTGTACTTACCCCTCCCAGGTTTGTGTTTGCTCAACCCGGGCGGTATGGCGATATGTCGCTCACGCTAAATTACTCTTCGGGTAAAGTCGAGGGGCAAGGATTTGGCGGAAGTGGCTGCTACCTGGATATCTATATCAAGTATGATGCGGTTACCCGCACCGGGTATGGTCTGCGTATAGAACGTGTACCTGCCAGTACCAGCGGCACACAGTGGACGCTGTATCGATATGACGGCGAGAACCAAACCGCACTGACCTCCGGCATACTGGCGGCTGCATTTATGCCGCAAAGTACGCTGACTGTTTCGGTTACGGGGAATACCCTACGTGTGGTAGCTTCTACACAGTCAAAGATAACACCGTTGCAAGTGGAGCAGAACCTGTCTAATAAGGTAGACATCTCCTGGACGGATGCTACCGGAGCATTGGGGAAAGATGTTTTCGGTGGTTTCGGCTTCCGTATTTACAACTCCGGCAATGCTTCTTACCAATATGGTAATGCAGGTACCAATAACTGTGTGATGTTGCATAATGTGAAGATTAACGCAGATTCCAAATAAGTAGTATGCGTTATTATAGAAAGCCACAGGAATTGCACTCTATTGCCGTCGGTTTTAACCGACGGTCTGCGTAGCAGTTTGAAATCATTTATACCTTTGTGGGTTTTAACCCCAGGCCTGTATACACAAATTGTATCAATCCTGGGGTTAAAACCCACAGCGGAAAGTCGCTTTGCTCCTTATAAAAAACCGTCGGTTAAAACCGACGGCAATAGAGTACTTGTCCTATGTAAGGTGCTGTTAAATTTTTGGTATTTCTTCTTCCACTCCTGTTATCTTCCTCTTTTGGGTTGGGTGCGCTGCTTAGCCGGTGTGTTTTTGCTCGGCGTGCTTTTGCTTGGTGCGCCTTTAGGAGCAGCACCTCTGGGAGCAGCTTTTGATTTCCCTGTTCGCGGACCACCTGCCTCTTTCTTCCAGGCGGGTTTTCCTGCTTTGGTAGGAGCAGCTTCGGTAGCCGGTTGTGACGACCGTTCGGCTTTTGCCTTCGCAAGTTTGGCAGCACTGCTTGCTTTGCGGTAATTGGTTTTTATATCGTACTCCGCTAAAGCCCTGTTCATGGCTTTGTTGCTGTTAGCAGGCTTTTTGGCTTTGGTATCGGTATCCGAGTGCTCCAACAAGTCGAATAACCCTTCCAGCTCAGCACCGGTAAGGTTTCGCCAACTTCCTTGTCCCAGGTTACCAAGTTTAATGTTCATAATCTGAATACGTTCCAACCTTACTACATCGTAATTGAAATACTCGCACATGCGGCGAATCTGCCGGTTGAGGCCTTGCACCAATGAAATCTGGAAAGTGTACGGGTTAATCTCGGTAATCTCACAACGGCGGGTAACGCGGTCGAGGATGGGTACACCTTGTGACATCTTGGTGATAAACTCTTTCGTGATGGGCTTATCTACCTTCACGATGTATTCTTTCTTGTGGTTATTGCCCACGCGGAGTATCTTGTTTACAATGTCGCCATCGTTGGTAAGCAGAATCAATCCTTGCGAATCCTTATCCAAACGGCCGATGGGGAATATACGTTGTTCGTGGCTGATGTACTCAACAATGTTGTTCCGCTCGTTGGTATCGGTGGTACTCACAACCCCTACCGGTTTGTTGAAAGCAATGTAGATAGGTTCAAGCCCATTTTCAATAAGCTCTCCACGTACCTTTACCTTCTGTCCCGGCAGTACGCGCATACCAATGCTTGCACGTTTGCCATCGATGGTTACATGTCCTTCTTCAATGAGGCGGTCGGCTTCCCGTCGCGAACAGTAGCCCGAACCACTGATGTATTTGTTTAATCTATATTCCATGTTCTACGTATATTGCGTGCAAAAGTACGAAGCTTTTGGGCGATGTACAAATGTTTT
>JAVBVL010000015.1:0-4374 GCA_031554285.1 Bacteroides sp. | reverse complement strand
TTGCCGCGGTTAGGCAGTCCGTTGTTGGTAAAGAAGCTCAGGAGTACGTTCCACTTTTGCTTCATGTACTCGTCTCCGCCGCTTTTGGCAATCTCCAGTAGTTTGTAGCAGTCGATGATGCCGGCAAGCAACTGCTTGTCTTTTACCAGGCGCATGGTTCCCGATGATTTAAACATCTCAAAGGCGCTCGACTTGTAAATCATGTAGATTATAGCTCCCTTGGTGTAGTCGTACTTCGCCAGACTGTCGGGGTTGAGCTTCTCCGGACGGTCGGATGCCAGGTATTGGGCGAATTTACCCGCTGTGTCATAGAATCTGAATTGTTGCTGCACAATCTCCCGGTTATCTTCCAATTCTGTTTTTACGGCTTCCAGGGAGCGTTGCACGTCTTTCTGTTCGTTGCGGTAGCTTATCCAGTTGCTTAGCCCGAAGGTGATGATGATACCTGCCACCACTACCGATAGTTCGCGCAGGTACTTGGCGGTGGGCTTCAGGAACTTTTCTTTTTTCATGTGCAGAATAATCTTTGGTTGTTGTAGCACAAAGGTAATAAAAAACGAATATACAATATCCTTTGCTGAACACTTTTCAGTGATTTTGTGTGGTAATGTGCGGTTTTTGAGAGTAGATGTATCTTTTGATTACTTTTTCGAAATTGCATGAATAGGAAAAAATAAACACTGAATGGCAAAAGATTCTGCCAAGATTCTGCCATTTTGCCAATGGCGGTATAAAATGTGCACAATTTGCATGGGGTGATATATAAATCGTTGATATGTAGTGTTTTGGTTTATTGTCCTTTTCCTGAATAGGACTTTCTTCGAAAACTTACCCGGTTTATAATGCAACGCTGTATTTGTTACCTGAAGGGGTGTGGATGCTGTTTTTTTTGTTCCGTATTATTACTGTTTCTTGCATTGAATCGATGAAGGGGTACTACTAAATACATTCCTTTTTTTTAAATACAGACAAAACATGGAACGTGTGTACTGATGATAGAGGTCATTTCAGGTTATCTATATGATGTGACTTAGTTGTGCTGTATAAAATCTCCAGAAGAGTGTCGGACACTTTTATTTGTGTTCTAATCATGTTTAAATCAGTTGTTTACGTAAATGTATGTACAAGAAAATGCCATATTGGCAAAATGGCAGAATCTTGGCAGAATGTCGGGCGTAAACTATTCACTTTTTCACCGGTTATTGTGTTGTTTCAGTTTTTTGTATACTTATTGGTGTGGTATCTTATCTTTACGCATGTCGAATATTATCATATAAAACAAACGGATTATCATATAAAACCGCCAGTATATATGATAATCCGTTTGTTTTATATGATAATATCCGGGGAAAAATCCGGCAGCTATTCTTGCTTTTTTTGAGAAAAAGTGTATCTTTGTAACAGATAGATACGCAGAAAAAAACGAAACCATTTTAATGAAACCTAATGAACGCACTAAACTCCCTCCCGATTAGTTGGCTGGTGACGTGTGTTATCGTTGCCGGAGTCTTTTTCGGCCTTGTTATTATGCCTTTGGTACATGCGCACAGGCATCGAAACAGGTCGGTTACCCTTGCTCTTCCCCCGATGTTTACCATGGAACCCCGCCATTTGCGCGAAGTAATTCCGCTGTTGAGGCGCATAGTCACCGCACGCGAACGTACGGTAACGCTCGATATGTGCGATGTGGACGATATTTCGGGCGAAGCATACATGGTGCTGCTGGCGCAGGTGGAGAAGGCTTATTCGCTCAACCGCAAAAAGCGGGTGTTTGTATATACCTCGCCCGATACACCCCTGCTCTCCCTGGATGCCGAAGTCCTGGCAGGGTACAACCGGGGCCGCTGCGGAAGGGCGGTGCGGCGCAACCGGGTAGACCTGATTCTGGCCCGTCACCTGGTGTCCGAACTGGAAATGATAGGCATCCGTGAATTCTACCTGCCCTTTTACGACTTCCTGGTAGAGGTGATGCGCAATGCCACCGAGCACGGCATAGGGCGCAGGAAGATACACTGGTGGTTGCTGCGCTATCACGACTACTCGCGCAACTGCATACGCTATGCCTTTGTGGATATGGGACAGGGCATTATCGAATCGTACCGCAAGGCGGGCATGCTTAAATACGGTTCCAACGAGTATGTGCGCCGCCTGCCTATCGAGCTGCTGCGCGGACTGCTGCGCTCGTCGACCCGTAAAGAGGGGCGTGGGGGCGGCTTCCCGTTGGTGCGCCATACCGTGAGCCGGGGCATCATCTCCGATTTCTTTCTGGTAACCAACCGGGTATCGGTGCGGTACGAGGGCGGAAGTTTCCTGGCCGTGGGCAATCCCAATTTTGTGGGTACATATCTTACATGGACGGTGAGTGAGAAAAATTATCAGGCCTGGAAGCGTAAAACACAATAGCTGCTATCTGTAAATTTAATACTAATTATCAATTCAGAGCAACAAATGCTAAGTTTTATTCCTACATTTGCGTCCGAATTATAATCTTATAAACATAAAACCATGGCCAAAATCACAAAAGAAGCAGCGTTGCTTTATCACTCACAAGGTAAACCCGGAAAGATAGAGGTAATACCTACCAAGCCGTACAGTACACAAACCGATTTATCACTCGCCTACTCACCCGGTGTGGCCGAGCCGTGCTTGGAAATTGAAAAGAATCCGCAGGATGCGTATAAATATACCGCCAAAGGTAACCTGGTGGCGGTAATCTCTAACGGTACAGCCGTGTTGGGATTGGGCGATATAGGTGCCCTGAGCGGCAAGCCCGTGATGGAAGGCAAGGGACTGCTCTTCAAAATCTACGCGGGTATCGACGTATTCGATATCGAGGTAGACGAGAAAGACCCCGAGAAGTTTATCCAGGCCGTAAAAGCCATTGCCCCCACCTTTGGAGGTATCAACCTGGAAGACATCAAAGCTCCCGAATGTTTTGAGATTGAAGAACGCCTCAAGGCCGAACTCGATATTCCCGTGATGCACGACGACCAGCACGGTACCGCCATCATCTCCAGCGCCGGATTGCTGAACGCCCTCGAAGTGGCAGGCAAGAAGATTAGCGAGGTGAAGATTGTGGTGAACGGTGCAGGAGCATCGGCCGTATCGTGTACCAAACTGTACGTATCGCTGGGTGCCAAGCTGGAAAACATCGTGATGGTAGACAGCAAGGGCGTTATCAGCCAAACACGTACCGACCTCAATGCACAGAAACGTTACTTTGCCACCAGCCGTACCGACGTGAAAACGCTGGAAGAAGCCATCAAGGGTGCCGACGTATTCCTGGGACTCTCTAAAGGTAACGTGGTAAGCCAGGATATGATTCGCAGCATGGCCAAGCAACCCATCGTGTTTGCACTGGCTAACCCCACCCCTGAAATCTCGTACGAAGATGCCATGGCAGCTCGTCCCGATGTATTGATGGCTACCGGACGCTCGGATTATCCGAACCAGATTAACAACGTAATCGGCTTCCCGTACATATTCCGCGGTGCACTGGATACACAGGCCAAAGCCATCAACGAAGAGATGAAGAAGGCTGCCGTATACGCCATTGCCGGTCTTGCCAAGCAACCTGTACCCGATGTGGTGAACGCTGCTTACAAGGTAAACAACTTCACCTTCGGTCCCGAATACTTTATCCCCAAACCCGTTGACCCCCGCTTGATTACCGAGGTATCGGCTGCCGTAGCTAAAGCGGCTATGGATAGCGGTGTAGCCCGTCAGCCCATTACAGATTGGGATGCATACAAACTCCGTCTGCGTGAATTGATGGGTTACGAATCGAAGCTCACCCGTCAGCTATACGAAACAGCGCGTACCAATCCGCAACGCGTGGTATTTGCCGAAGGCGGTCACCCCAACATGCTCAAAGCTGCTGTTGAGGCCAAATCCGAAGGTATCTGCGAACCTATCTTGCTGGGTAACGACGAACGTATCGAGAAGCTTGCCAAGGAACTCGACCTGAGTTTGGAAGGTATCGAAATCGTTAACCTGCGTCACGACTGTGAAGCCGACCGTCGCGACCGCTACGCACACATCCTTGCCGAGAAACGTGCCCGTGAAGGTGCAACCTACGATGAAGGTATGGATAAGATGTTTGAGCGCAACTACTTTGGTATGATGATGGTTGAAACGGGCGATGCCGATGCATTCATCACCGGATTGTACACCAAGTACAGCAATACCATCAAGGTAGCCAAGGAGGTTATCGGCATTCGTCCGGAGTACAAGCACTTCGGTACCATGCACATCCTGAACTCCAAGAAAGGTACTTACTTCCTGGCGGATACGTTGATTAACCGTCACCCCAACCAGGAAACACTTACCGACATAGCCCGTCTGGCTGCCGATACGGTACGCTTCTTTAACCAG
>JAVBVL010000129.1:0-6352 GCA_031554285.1 Bacteroides sp. | reverse complement strand
ATCAGAAATTTTAACGCAAATATTTATGAAGATTAAATTGTTACTTATTGCTTTTGGTTTTATGGGCATCATTGGCACAACTGCCAAAGCTCAAGAAGTAGAATTGACCGAAACAGAACAACTCGAACAAAGAACCCAGGTTCTGGAAAGCGCAGTTAAAACATTGCAAAAGTTCAAAGTATCGGGTTACATCCAAACTCAATTCCAGAGTGCACAACAGGATGCTGCCTTAGGCACAAACATGAAAGTAGGCGGGGTTAACGAAGACCTCAGTAAAAGTTACAACCGCATCGGTATCCGTCGCGGACGTATCAAGTTCACTTACGAAGAAGGTATTGCTTCGGGAGTATTCCAACTCGACATCACCGAAAAAGGTGTAGGTATTAAAGATGCTTACCTGAATGTAAAAGACCCCTGGATTGGTACCAATGCCGTACGTGCCGGTGTATTCGACCGTACATTCGGTTACGAAATCAGCTACTCGTCTTCTCGTCGTGAATCTCCGGAACGTTCGGCTGTGTTTCAAACTCTTTTCCCGGACGAACGTGACCTCGGTTTTGCTGTCTACCTGCAACCTGCCAAGACTTCTCCGCTTAACTTCCTGAAACTGGAAGCCGGTTTGTTCTCAGGTAACGGTATCAAGACCGAGATGGATAATCACCTGGATTTCATCGGTCACCTCTCTATCTCAAAGAATATTGGTAACCATGCTAAATACGGCCTCGGATTCTCTTATTATAATGGTGGTGTAATTCAGGGTAGCAAGAATGTATATACCATGGATGGCAACGCCTTTGTACTGAACGCCGACTCGGCCGCCAACTTCAAGAAATATGCCAAGCGTGAATACTTCGGTTTCGACGGACAGCTTAACATTTCCAGCCGTGCCGGTATGACCAAGCTTACTGCCGAGTACCTGTGGGGACAACAACCGGGTACCAAAGCATCGAGCAAAAGCCCCAACAGCGGCGCATTGCTGACAGGTATCCAATTGATGAATCCGGATTTGGCCAGCAACGATACTTACATCCGTAACTTCAGTGGTGGTTATGTAATGCTGGCACAAGACTTGGGAAGCCTTCCCTTCACCGCTGTATTGAAGTACGATTGGTACGATCCCAACACCAAAGTATCAGGTAACGAAGTAGGTAAAAACGGTACTACCATGGCCGACCTTGCACAAAGCACTTTCGGTTTCGGAGCTATCTGGAGAGCAAGCAACAACATCCGCCTTACCGCTTACTACGAACTCAACAACTACGAAAGTACCGACTTGAAGTACACCTATACGTTCAACAAGGAAACCCGTACATTCGCCATGAACGATTTGAAGCGTAACGTATTTACCTTGCGCCTGCAATACAAATTCTAAACAATAATACTCATTAATTAAAACAGAAAGTTATGAAAAAGATTATTTTGACCCTCGCACTGGTATGTGCATCGACTGCTATATTTGCACAGAAAATCAAAGGTTCGGACACTGTATTGCCGTTATCACAAAAAGAAGCCGAAAGCTATTTGAAAGCTAATCCCAAAGCCAATGTAACCGTAACAGGTGGCGGTAGCGGTGTAGGTCTGTCGGCTTTGATTGAAGGAACTACCGATATTGCACAATCTTCCAGAAAGATTAAGTTCGACGAAAAAGGAAAGCTGCAGGAAGGCGGCAAGACTGCCAAGGAAGTAATTGTTGCTTACGATGCATTGGCTATCATCATCAACCCGGCTAACAAAGTTGACAAACTGACCCGCGAACAACTGGAAGGTATCTTCACCGGCAAAATCAAGAATTGGAAAGAGCTAGGTGGTGCCGATGAAAAGATTATCCCCTACTCTCGCGAAACTTCTTCAGGTACTTACGAATTCTTCAAAGAAAGCGTATTGAAGAACAAAAACTACATGAGTGGTATCTTGAGCATGCCCGCTACAGGTGCTATTGTTCAGTCGGTTAGTCAAACTAAAGGTGCTATCGGTTACATCGGTTTGGCTTATGCCAACAAGCAGGTAAAAGAAGTAAAAGTTTCTTATGATGGTGGCAAAAACTACGTAGAAGCATCGGTTGAAAATGCCAAGAACAAAACGTATCCTATCGTTCGTCCGTTGTTCTACTACTACGAAGTGAAAGCTGAGAAAACAGTGAAGCCGTTTATCGACTACGTTCTTTCTCCGGCCGGACAAAAGATTGTTTCTGAAATTGGTTACATCACCGTTAAATAAATCAAGCATAAAAGGAAATGAGGAATAATCGTTTTATTCTTCATTTCCTTTTTTCACAACTATCAAATGTAAATCATTCCATGAGGAAGATCATAGAAAAAATGGTTGAGGGGCTCCTAAAGTTCTGCGGTAGCATCAGCATCATCGTGATTTTACTGATTACCATTTTCTTATTTAAAGAAGGAGCAGGATTATTCAGCAGCCCCGCCGTAGAAAGCGGCTACTCATTGTGCCTCAACCCCGCAAACCCTGTCGACAAACTAACCTCGTATCAGGTAAAAGAGATATTCGACTACAAAATAACCAACTGGAAAGAGGTGGGTGGAGCCGACCTGGAAATCAGACCTTTCCGCTTTGACGAAATATTCAACATCTACCCGGACGAAGAACTGGGTGAAGACTACAGTCTGCTGCCCGAAAAATTAGCCGAAGAGATTGAGAAAGACCCGTCCATCCTTGCTTTTCTCCCGGAGAAATATGTATTGAAAGACACCGGCAAATTGAGAGAGTTAGCCATGGGTCCCATCTCTTTCAACGATTTCTTTACCGGCAAAGAGTGGTTACCTACTTCTACCCCCTCTGCACAGTTCGGCGCCCTGCCATTAATTACCGGTACGCTGTGGGTGAGCTTCTTTGCCATACTCATTGCCCTGCCTTTAGGCTTGGGCGTAGCCATCCTGATGTCTGAACTGGCAAGTGAACGTGTACGTAAAATAATGAAACCCGCCATTGAGTTATTAGCAGGTATTCCATCAGTAGTATACGGTTTCTTCGGACTGATTGTATTGGTTCCGCTTATTCAAACCACCTTTAACCTGCCGGTTGGTGAAACGGCCTTTGCCGGTAGCGTTGTATTGGCCATCATGGCATTACCCACCATTATTACCGTAGCCGAGGATTCTATGCGCAACACCCCAAGAGCGATGCGCGAAGCCAGTCTTGCCCTGGGAGCCAACCAATGGCAAACCATCTATAAGGTAGTTATACCGTATGCCTCTTCGGGTATTTCGGCAGCCGTGATTCTGGGTATCGGGCGTGCCATCGGCGAAACTATGGCGGTATTGATGGTGACAGGAAATGCCGCCGTAATGCCGCACTCCTTATTTGAACCGGTACGTACCATTCCCGCTACCATTGCCGCCGAGTTGGGCGAAGCTCCCTCAGGAGGTGCACATTATCAGGCATTGTTCCTGTTGGGTTGTATCCTCTTCCTCATCACGCTGGTTATGAGCATTATGGCCGAAGCTATTAGTAAGAAACAACAAAATAAAGGAATTTAGATCATGGGAAAAGAACTGAATCAAAAAATAGTATTTACTATTATTAAACTCCTCGGAGTGTTGGTTGTTGGTATCCTGGTCTGGATTCAAGGATTTATTATCTACAACGGTGCAGGCGTTATCAGTTGGGAATTCCTTACCGAAGCTCCTACCGATGGTATGACGGGAGGTGGTATTCTTCCTGCCATTGTGGGAACCCTGTGCCTGGTGGTAGGTAGTATGGTATTTGCCTTCCCGTTAGGTGTGATGGCAGGTATCTACATTAATGAATATACCGCTAACAACTGGATGGTGAAGGTTATCCGTGTGGTAACTAATAACCTGGCAGGTATCCCTTCCATTGTGTTCGGGCTATTCGGTATGTCGTTGTTTGTAAACACCTTAGGATTTGGCGACTCTATCCTGGCCGGTTCACTTACCCTTGGATTACTGGTATTGCCCATCGTTATCCGTACTACGGAAGAGGCACTGAAATCGGTACCCGATTCCTATCGCTCAGGTAGTTTGGCATTGGGTGCCACCAAGTTGCAAACCATTTACCGGGTTATCCTGCCGGCGGCATACGCCAATATCATTACCGGATTAATACTTGCCGTAGGTCGCGTATCGGGCGAAACAGCTCCTATCCTCTTTACCTGCGCGGCTTACTTCCTCCCGAAGTTGCCTACCAGTATCTTCGACCAGGTAATGGCGCTACCCTACCACTTGTACGTAATTGCCACCAGCGGAACCAATATCGAGGCATCACGCCCCATTGCTTACGGAACTGCCCTGGTATTGATTGTAATCGTTTTGATTATGAACATGCTGGCAACCTTTATACGTCGCAAACTGAATCAGCGATAACCCATCTATATTATTAATAGTCAATTAGAATTATACAGATATGATGCTTGAAGCAAAAAATGTCGATTTTTATTACGGGAACTACCATGCACTGAAAGATATCAATATGCAGGTAGAAGCCAATACCGTTACCGCCTTTATCGGACCGTCGGGATGCGGTAAGTCAACCTTCCTGCGCTTGTTCAACCGCATGAACGACCTGATAGACAACACACGCCTTACCGGCGAATGCCTCATTGAAGGCCGGAATATATACGACAAAGCCGTACAGGTAGACCAACTGCGCAAAGAGGTAGGAATGGTTTTCCAGAAGCCCAACCCTTTTCCTAAGTCTATCTTTGAGAACGTAGCCTACGGTCTGCGTGTAAACGGAGTTACCAACGGAACCGTTGAGGAAACCGTTGAAAGAAGCCTCCGCCAGGCTGCTTTGTGGGACGAAGTGAAAGACAAACTAAAAAAATCCGCCTTCGAACTCTCCGGCGGTCAGCAACAACGTCTTTGTATTGCCCGTGCACTGGCCATCTCACCTAAAGTGCTGCTGATGGATGAGCCTGCCTCGGCACTGGACCCTATCTCTACCGCTAAAGTAGAAGACTTGATTTATGAGTTGAAGAAAGAGTATACCATCGTCATCGTAACCCATAACATGCAACAGGCCACCCGCGTAAGCGACAAAACCGGTTTCTTCATGTTGGGCGAACTGGTGGAATATACCGATACGAAGAAGATGTTCTTAAACCCCGAGAAAGAAGCTACCCAAAATTACATAACAGGAAGATTTGGATAATATGAAGCACATTGAACCTATCGAAAAAGAACTGATTGCACTCCGCGAAGAGGTGTGCCAGATGTGGAAGTTGGTACTTTCCCAATTTGAAAAGGCCAAGCAGTCGTTTCTGACCAACGATTGCGAGCTGGCCCGTGAAATCATCAGCCGTGAAAAGCGGGTAGATGCCTTTGAACTAAAGATTGACAGCGACAGTGAGAACTACATTGCTTTATACAACCCAGTAGCTGTCGACTTGCGTTTGGTATTATCACTCATCAAAATCAGCAATACGCTGGAACGCATCGGCGACTTTGCCGAAGGAATAGCCCGTTTTGTTGTAGAGAATCACGACGAAGAGTTCGATACCGCCCTGTTGCAAGAGCTGCAAATGGAAAAACTCTTCAATACACTGTTCACGATGTTAAGTGAAAGTTTTGCCGCTCTGGAGTCGGAAGACACCCACATTTCCGGGAAGATTTTATCCATGGACGATGAGGTAGACACCATCTATCACAACGCCGTTGATGTACTGGCCAACTACCTACAAAATAACATCAACCAGATACATCGCGGGTTAAAATTAATCTTAGTCATCCGCAAATTGGAACGTATTGGCGACCGATGCAGTAATATTATAGAAGAAATAGTGTTTTATGTAGACGCAAAAGTGTTAAAACACGGCGAATAATTACCTTGTTCTTCCCCATGAACAAAGAAAAACAAGAGGTTTTCTGCTTTTTAGGAATACCTCTTGTTTATTTACATGCTATTTTCCAATCATTTGTGCATTTACAACAAACAAAAGGCAAAATCTGCAACTTTAACAAAATAAAATCTACAACTTTTGTTGTTGGTATTGAAAATTTATTTACCTTTGCAACATCTAAGAACACTAATTTAATTGACATATGAAGAAGGTTATTCTATTATCAGCCTTAGCAGCATTTTTTTTCAGTGCTTGCGAAAAGAATTTGTATGATGCCGAACAGGCAGAAGCAAAAAAAACCATCAAAGATTTGGTTGTTCCAACTGATTTTGATTGGGAAATGGCACAAACCGTTACAGTTAATTTAACTTCGACTGCCGAAGTGGCTGTAGACGTATACACTAATTCCGCTTGTACCGATGCGTACAAAATTATCAGCTATACCGTTATTCCCGGAGTCGACATTCCTGTTGAGGTAAGTGTACCTGCCGGCATCAGCAAGTTGTATGTAAAGTATGACGATGTTGTTGAAAG
>JAVBVL010000092.1:0-15163 GCA_031554285.1 Bacteroides sp. | reverse complement strand
CTCTGTGAGTTCCAAATCGTGTGTAGAAGCCAGTACAATGTTGTTACCTCTGCCCAGGAAAGAGAGCACCGCTTTAGAAATGGCGATACGCTCGGCGGTATTGGTGCCTTTGAATAACTCGTCGAGCAGGTACAGGCGGGGAGTAACCGGGTGTTCCAGGAACTCTTTCACCGTTTTTACTTCGGCAAGGTAAAAGCTTTCGCCTTCCATCAGATTATCGGAAAGACTGATGGAAGAGGAAATCCGGCATTCCAACGAAGCTTCGAACCGACGGGCAAAGCAGGTATTCAACGCCTTGCCTGCAACGAAGTTGAGTCCGATGGTACGGATAAAGCTCGTCTTTCCGGACATATTGGAACCGGTAATCAAAGCCGATTTATCACTTAGTTCAAAACTGTTAGGTACACAATCGGCAATAAGCGGATGGTACACCTCTTCGGCGCACAGCTTCACTCCGGCAGCAGGAGCTTGCGGGAAGCAATAAGCAGGAAGTTCGTCACGAAGTTGCGCAACCGAAAGCAGTACATCGAGCTTCCCCACAAAGCAATAGATACGTTCAACCTGATTCATCTTTTCCCGCAAAAGCCCGTAAGCCTGGGTGGCAAAGTAAGCTTCGGTGAGAAAAAACATATAAAACAGCTCGGTTAACAGGAAGGCAAGGAAAGCCATATCACTATCTAACTTGACATGCAGACGGAAGGCTTTCAGATACTTCTTTAGCGGCTTCAGGTCGTTGATGGCTTCGGTTACTCCTTTATCTACTGCCACCAACGGCGAAGAAGCAGCCAGTTTCTCGGCTTGCATCAGCAAACGAAGCAGTTGGGGAGCCGAGAAATAGTATTCGCTCATCTTTGACTTGTTGCGGTAATGCAGGTAAGCATTGAACAAGATGGAAGCCAGGAACAGCAGCATAAAACCCACCCAATGGGTAATAAAGAATAGGCCCAACAACAGAAAAGGCACAAAACGGCACACGGAAATAACCCGCCGCTGCATCGCGGTTACCTCTACCGGAGGCGCGCCAAACAGGGAGGCAATGGAGAAGGCATCGAGGTTATTGAGCTTCTTCAAGGAGGCAGTCAGCTGCGTACGCAACGGTTCCGATTGACTGAGTTGCTTTATCAGCGCTTCGTGCTGCGCCACGTCCGAAGGTTTGTCGAGCCTCAACAAGTAATACAGGTATTGGTGTCCGATAGCGGAGCCGGTACGGTTTACCCGTTCGAAGAAGTCGTCCAGGTTCAAATCTGCCGAGGTATTATCGGGCATCAGTTCTTCTACCCGGGAACGGTATTCCTGGTAAATGGGTGTCCGGTTGCTATGGAACGACTCTAGATGCATAGCGGAGGGGGTGTTACGATTCTTTTTTCTGAGCTATAGAGCCTTGCACACACAAAAAGATAAGTGTCAGCAACGCACCAACTGTGTGGGCTATCAATTTTCCACTGACTTTATCCCACTTAAATAAATCCATAATAAACGTCATCGCCACTATCGCCCCAAAGGTAAACAGCAGTATAACCAACGGACGAAATCGCTCCACCCTACGAGGATCAAGTGTAAGCAGGTAGTACATAAAGGGAGCAAGCACTATCTGACTGATAGGTACAAAGCCCCAGGATGTTTTATCTAACTCCGGTTGCAGAAAGTACATAAGTAAAGTACCTACTACCATTGTTATTATAAACGCAATGGCACCTTTGGTAAATTTCTTCATCTTTTCAATGTATTAGTTCTTTAATTCTCTTTTGTACCCAATCAGACGCAAGGATAGTAAAAAAATCACAGCGGAGGCATATAACTTTAAAGAATACGCTTGCTCAGGTACCGTACAGGGTACCACACCGAAAGGAAGCCAACACCCAGCACGGTGACAAACACCAATGCCACATCCCAGAAGTGTACGCTTACCGGGTAGGCGTCGACTACAAAGTCGCCACCGCCACCACCCAGGCTTATCACACCAAACTCCTGCTGAATAAAGCAAAGTATCAACCCCAGTACAATACCCGCAAGAGCACCAAACAGGGAAATCAATCGCCCTTCAAACAAGAAGATGCGGGATATCAGTTTATCATCGGCACCCAGGTTACGCAGGGTGAGCACGTCGTCTTTCTTATCGAGGATGAGCATGGAGAGGGAGCCTATTACATTGAAGCAGGCAATCATCAGGATAAAGGTGAGGAAGAGGTAGGAGATAAGTTTCTCAATTTCCATGATGCGGAATACATCGGCTTGCTGCTCGTAACGGTTCAGCACCTGGAAGTCGGCACCCAGCAGTTGCGCTATCTTCTTTTGTACGGCGGCTACATCGCTTCCGTCTTTGAGTTTGAGCTCGATGGCAGACACCTCGGTGGTATACTCCAACAGGTTACGAATAAAGGAGAGGGAGGTGAGGATGTACCGGCTATCGTACTTTTGCTGGCTCACCACAAAGACTACGCCGGGTGAGAAGAGGTACTCGCGGTTAAAGGAGGCAGAGGGGTTAGCCATATTGACCCGTGCGTTCCGTTTGGGGACGTACACCTGCAGCGGGTCTACAAACTGGATACCGGTACCCAGCGTAGATACCAACTCAATACCCATCACGCCGTAATCAACCACGGAGTCGTGCAGAATAAAGTCGCCCGTACCATACAGAATGCTGTCAATGGCGGTAAGTTGTTCGAAGTTATCCTCCACCCCTTTGAGGATGGCCATCGCCTGGCGGTCTTTGTATTGTACCATGGCTTGCTCTTCAAGTGTCTCGGTACACACGGCTACTTCGGACAGGTTGCGCACGGAAAGGATGCGCTCGTCTTGCCCATCGAATACCTTGCCCTCGCGTACGGTAATCTTCAGTTCGGGGTCGAAAGCGGTAAAGAAGCCCGCCACCATCTCCTGAAATCCATTGAACACGGAGAGGGTACACACAAGCGCCAACGTTGCCAACGCCACACCGCATACGGATACACCGGAGATGATGTTGATGGCATTGTGTTTCTTCTTGGAGAAGAGGTAACGCCGGGCTATGTAAAACGGAAGGTTCACTTCAACAGGGAGTCAATCTTTTCGATGTAATCCAGCGAGTCGTCCACGAAGAATTTCAATTCGGGGATGATACGCAACTGGTGGCGTACACGTGTACCCAACTCGAAACGGATGGACTTCATGTTGTTATTGATGTTCTTCACCAGTTCCTCGCCTTTATCGGACGGGAAGATGCTGAGGTACACGCGGGCAATACTCAAGTCGGGACTGATGCGCACGGCACTTACCGATACCAGGGTTCCTTGCATCGATTTGGCTTGTTGCAGGAAGATGTCACTGAGTTCCTTCTGTAACAGACGGGATATTTTGTTTTGTCTGGTTGTTTCCATATTCTATCTATTTAGTTATTTCTTGCGAATAATGGTGAGTCCGTCACGCAACGGGAGTATCACCTTCTCTACCCTATTATCACGGGCTACCAGGTCGTTGAAGGCTTTAATGCCTTGCGTTTGGTAATCGGTAGGATGCGGTTGTTCCAACACATGCCCGTCCCACAGGGTATTATCGGCGAGGATGTATCCACCGGCAGAGAGATGGGTAAGCACCATCTCGTAATAGTCGATGTATCGCCGTTTGTCGCCATCGATGAAAGCCAGGTTGAACGTTACGCCCAACTGCGGTACGGCTTCCAACGCATCGCCGATGTAGAACTTTATCTTGTCGGCAAACGGCGATTGTTCCAGCCACGGGCGGGTAAAGTCCTCCTGCTCATCGTTAATCTCAAAGGTGTGCAGCATTCCGCCCTCGCCCAATCCTTCGGCTAAGCAAAGGGCAGAATATCCGCTATAGGTTCCTATCTCCAGAATATTCCGGGGGCGGGTCATGCTCACAAACATCTTGAGCATACGTCCCTGCAAGTGACCCGAAGCCATGCGCGGACGAAGCAGCTTGACATGCGTATCGCGGTAGAGCGCTTTCAGGTAATCGCTCTCGGCATCGATATGCTGCAAGATGTATTGGTCAAGCTCCTCCCCGGTATTCATTACAGGTAACGGTTCTTGTTAGGCAATACACTATCTTCGGCATGCTTCAACGCATCTTCAACCACGTTGATTTCGAGGAAGGAGGTTTGCGAGCCGGCTTTACCGCTGCTCAGGTAACCTACCATATCGGCGGGTTGCAACTCGCCGTCCTTCAACAAGCGGCGCAGGGCGGCAAAGTAATACTCTTGTCCGTTAGCCAACTCGGGCATGTAGATGGCTTCTACTCCGTACGAAAGGGCTAAGTGGCGCATCGTCTTTTCCTTGTAACAGATAGCCAATACCGGGTAACGGCCGCGGAAGGCTGCCAGGTTACGGGCGGTGCGACCGCTGTAACTATCAGTAATGATGGCGCGCATGTTCAACTTGGCAGTTGCCTTTACGGCTTGCTTAGCCAGGTAGGCGGTTACGTCGTTGCTCTTGTCGTCTAACGGAATACGGATGTCGTTATCCGATAGTTTATCTTTCTCTGCCTGGCGGGCAATGGCTGTCATGGTCTTCACGGCTTCAACCGGATACTTACCATAAGCCGTTTCACCGCTCAACATCAACGCATCGGTACGGTAGTAGATGGCATTGGCAATATCGGTAACCTCGGCACGGGTAGGGCGCGGGTTGTTAATCATGGTGTGAAGCATCTGTGTAGCTACGATAACCGGCTTCTTAGCCAGTACGCACTTACGGATAAGTATACGCTGAATTCCGGGAATGCGCTCCTGCGGCACTTCGATACCCAGGTCGCCACGGGCTACCATCACGCCATCGGCTACTTCCAGAATTTCGTCGATGTTATCTACCCCTTCCTGGTTCTCTATTTTGGCAATAATCTTGATGTCGCAGTTGTGGGCGTCCAGTATCGCACGGATGTCGAGTACATCCTGGCGGTTACGCACAAAGGAGTGGGCAATGAAGTCGATGTCTTTCTCGATGGCGTACAAGATGTTGTTGCGGTCTTTCTCGGTAAGCGACGGCAGGTTGATGCGTACACCCGGTACGTTTACGCTCTTACGGCTGCCCAGGGTGGCTTCGTTTTGTACTTCGCACAGCAGGTAATCGGCCGTTTTATCTACCACGAGCAACTCCAGGTCGCCATCGTCAATGAGGATGCGGCCTCCTACATTCAGGTCGTGTACAAAGTTGGGATACGATACGGCAATGCATTCGCGGGTAGTCTCCAGGTCGGGATTTCCTACCACTTTCACCTTATCACCTATCATATAAGGTATGGGCTCGGCATTTACAGTGGTGCGCACTTCGGGGCCTTTGGTATCCATCAGGATACCGATGCGGTTGGATACGGCACGCACGTTGGCAATCAACGCCTCGAAACCTTCGCGGCTGGCATGGGCGGTATTCATACGTACCACGTTCATACCTGATTCAAACAGTTCACGGATAAATTCTACATCACAGCGGCGGTCCGAGATGGATGCCACAATCTTCGTTTGTTTCAACAACATAATCTTTTCTACCTATTAAATAATCTACTTGTTATGAAGGAGGGCTTCCAGAGCCAGTTGGTAAGAGCGCATGCCGAATCCGCAAATCACCCCTTTACAGGCGGCGGCAATCATCGATACATGACGAAACGATTCACGACTGTGCACGTTAGAGATATGCACTTCGATAACCGGAGCTTTGACCGAACGGATGGCATCCTGCAAGGCAATGGATGTATGCGTGTAAGCTCCTGCATTCAGGATGATACCCTCCACATCGAAACCTGCCTGCTGTATGCAATCAATCAGTTCGCCTTCGATGTTCGACTGGAAGTAACTGATTTCCACCTCCGGATAGCCGGCGCGCAACTCTGACAGGTAATCTTCAAACGTAACATTTCCATAAACGGAAGGTTCGCGCTTGCCCAGCATATTCAAATTGGGTCCATTAATAATTTGTATCCTCATGACACAATCCTCCTTTATTTGTTATCTTTGCTCCAAAGAACAGTATTTCAAGGTGCAAAGGTAGAAAAAGAAATGAAAATAATAGAGAAAATAGAGAAGAAGGATGAGCCGGCGTTGATAATCAAGCGATACCAACGCTACCTGAAGCTCGAAAAATCACTCTCTCCCAACACGCTCGATGCGTATATGACCGACTTAGACAAGCTCACCGCCTTCCTGTCGCTGGAAGGTATCGACATCCGGGAGGTATGCTACAAGGACTTGCAACGGTTTGCCGCCGGCTTACACGACATTGGTATCCATGCCCGCTCACAGGCGCGTATCTTCTCAGGTATTAAGTCGTTTTTCCACTTCCTGGTACTGTCCGATTACATTGCCGCCGACCCCAGCGAGCTGTTAGAGTCGCCCCGCATCGGGTTCAAACTGCCCGAAGTGCTTACCGTGGAAGAGATAGACCTCATCATTTCGACTCTCGACCTCAGCAAAGCCGAAGGGCAACGCAACCGCGCCATCCTGGAAACCTTGTACAGTTGCGGCCTGCGGGTTTCGGAACTTACCCTACTCAAGCTATCCGACCTCTATTTGGACGAAGGATTTATCAAAGTAGAAGGTAAAGGAAACAAACAACGGCTGGTACCCATCTCGCCCCGCGCCATCAAGGAAATCAACCTCTACCTCCCCGACCGTAACCAGTTGAATATACGCAACGGGCACGAAGATTACCTCTTTCTCAGTCGCCGGGGCACCCATTTATCGCGTATTATGATTTTTCATCTGATTAAAGAACTCGCCGGACAGGCGGGTATTATCAAGAACATCAGTCCGCACACTTTCCGCCACTCTTTTGCCACCCACCTGCTCGAAGGAGGAGCCAATCTGCGCGCTATACAGTGCATGTTGGGGCATGAGTCCATTGCCACCACCGAAATATACACCCACATAGACCGCAACTTATTGCGCAGTGAAATCATCGATCACCACCCCCGCAACATCCTGTACCGAAAGAAAAATGAAACCGGGTTGTCTTAATTTATATAAAAACAACCGCCCCTACAGCCTATTTATACCGAATTATATTACCTTTGTATTACATTTTTCTATCACAAAGAAAAAGAGAATAGACAACGAGAGCATATTTCAATTACAAACGTTTTAATTTATTCCAACAATGACTAAAAAGTTGTATCTGCCTGTACTCATGGCACTGGTTGTTGTACTTGCATCGTGCAGCAGCAAAATGGGTGAACTCTCCTCAGATTATTTCACCGTTACCCCTCAGGTACTGGAAGCTGTAGGGGGTAAAGTACCCGCTACCATCAACGGTAAATTCCCCGAAAAGTATTTCAACAAGAAAGCGGTAGTAGAAGTAACACCCGTATTGAAGTGGAACGGCGGACAGGTGAAAGGCCAGTCGGCTACTTTCCAAGGCGAAAAAGTAGAAGGTAACGACCAAACTATCTCTTACAAGGTAGGTGGTAACTATACCATGAAAACCGTATTCGACTATGTTCCCGAAATGGCTAAGTCGGAACTGTACCTGGAATTCAATGCCAAGATTGGCGACAAGACTGTTGCTATTCCTGCTGTAAAGGTGGCTGATGGTGTAATCTCTACTTCTGAATTGGTAAACAACACGCTGGCAAGCGCCAAGGGTGCTTTGGGCGAGGATGCGTTTCAACGCATTATCAAAGAGAAGTACAATGAAAACATCATGTTCCTTATCCAACAAGCTAACATCCGCTCCAGCGAATTGAAGAACGCTAAGGACTTCAACCAACAAGTAGCCGATGTAAATGCTGCCGAGAACAAGAAAATCAGCAACATCGAAGTGTCTGCTTATGCTTCTCCGGACGGTGGTGTAAGTTTGAATACCGAATTGGCCGAAAGCCGCAAGGACAACACCACCAAGATGTTGAACAAAGACTTGAAGAAAGCAAAAATCGATGCGGCAGTAGATGCTAAATACACCGCTCAGGACTGGGAAGGTTTCCAGGAATTGGTTTCTAAGTCGAACATTCAGGACAAAGAATTGATTCTCCGCGTACTTTCCATGTACCAGGAACCGGAACAAAGAGAACGCGAAATCAAGAATATCTCTTCTGTGTACAAGAATCTGGCCGACGAAATTCTTCCGCAATTGCGTCGTTCGCGTTTGACGTTGAACTACGACATCATTGGTAAGTCTGACGATGAAATTGCTTCGTTGGCTGCCTCTAACCCCAAAGCATTGACCCTTGAAGAGCTGCTGTATGCTGCAACGCTGACTAAAGATGCTGCCAAACAAACAGCTATCTACACCACTGCTACCCAGTTGTTCCCCAACGATTACCGTGCCTACAACAACTTAGGTAAGTTGGCTTACCAGGCTGGCGAAATTACCAAAGCCGATTCTTATTTGAAGAAGGCTGCCAGCTTGAAAGATGCTCCGGAAGTAAATCTGAACGAGGCATTGGTTGCTTTGACTAAGGGCGATAAGTCGGCTGCCGAAACATTCCTGGGCAAAGCTGCCGGAACCAAAGAATTTGGCGAAACTGCCGGTAACCTGTACATTGCACAAGGTCAGTATGACAGAGCCGTTAACTCATTCGGCGATGCCAAGACCAACAGTGCCGCTTTGGCTCAAATCCTGGCTAAGGACTACAACAAGGCTAAAACAACACTGGGTGGTATCGAAGCTCCGGATGCTTATACTGATTACCTGACTGCTATCCTGGGTGCAAGAACCAACAACTCGAGCATGGTAAGCAGCAGCCTGAAGAGCGCCATCGCTAAAGACCCGACACTGGCTAAGAAAGCTGCTTCGGATTTGGAATTCAGCAAATACTTCACTGATTCTACTTTCATGAACCTTTTGAAGTAAGAACTGGTAAGTACCTATACAACAAAATGGAGTTGCCCGCCGTACAAATGGCGGGCAACTCTTTTTTTTTACGGGTAAAACCTGTACTTTCGCAACATCTTAATGATTGCATATGAAAAAGAATAGCCTATTACTCCTGTTGGTTCTTTGTTTCACGGCTTGCGGGAAAGACTCCAATACAACTACGATAGAAGGAACCATTGAAGGATTAACAAACGATACCGTTTACCTGTACGGTATGGGTGGACTGTACGAGCGTACAGATACTATACTCGCTAACAAAGGTAAGTTCTCGCACACCTTACAGGTAGATACAACAGGCGTTGCCATGTTGTTGTACAATCATCAGATTATCTACCCCATCTTTCTGGAAAAAGGCGACCGCCTGAAGGTTACTGGCAAGAAAGACGGCACCCTCACCGTAGAGGGCAATGATACCAACAAAGAGTTTGCCGCTTACCAACAGGAAATAACCGGATTGGGGCAACCTTCGGAGAAAGTACTGGAAGAGAAAGCCGAAGCGTATATCCTGGCACATCCCTCTTCGTTTGTGAGCCTTTATCTGCTCAATACTTATTTCGTGCAGAAGGAGTCGCCCGACTTCGACAAGATTAAAAAGCTGACCGACCAGATGACCGGCCTGTTGCAGGACGCTCCCTACATTCAGGACCTCCGTAAAGAAATTGAGAAACCGGGCAGTGCCGGTGTTTCAAAGATGCTTCCTTACTTTGGCGTGAATAATGCGAAAGGCAAACTGATTACCCGCCGCGATAGTTTCAATGACAAATACCTGCTTATCCAGTTTTGGGCTTCGTGGAACGACAGCTGCCGTGCCGACTTCGATTCACTGCGCGTATTGAACCGCAGGTATCTGGCCGAAGTAAAGAAACCGGTTAAGAAAACAGATGCTACCACCGTCGAGAAGAAAGGCTTTGCCCTATTAGGCATCTCGTTCGATTTGGAAAAAGAGGCCTGGCAAGAAGCTATCAAGAAAGACACCCTCAATTGGGAACAGGTATCTAACCTGCAAGGTATCGACTCCGAACTCTCCCGGCAATTCGGACTGTTGGAGCTGCCTACTTATCTGTTAATTGCCCCCGACGGACGTATCCTGGCACGGGAAAACGAACTAAAGAAAATAACCGATACGCTACCCCGCTACCCTTTACAGAAAAAACGATAAACCACTCCTTCTTAACAACCTTATTCTATCTCTATATTTATGCTCATAAAAGTCTTTGGAGCGGCGGTGCAAGGCATCGATGCCACCCTTATCACCATCGAAGTAAACAGCTCGCGCGGCTGCATGTTTTACCTGGTCGGCTTGCCCGACTCAGCCGTTAAAGAGAGCCACCAACGCATTATCTCCGCCTTGCAGGTTGTTGGCTGCAAGATTCCCACCAGTAACATCGTTATCAATATGGCGCCTGCCGATATCCGCAAGGAGGGGTCGGCATACGACCTTCCGCTGGCTATCGGTATGTTGGCAGCGGGCGAAATCATTGCCGCCGATAAGTTATCCCGTTACCTGCTAATGGGTGAGTTGAGCCTTGACGGCAGCATTCGTCCCATTAAAGGAGCCTTGCCTATGGCCATCATGGCACGCGAGCAAGGATTCGAGGGGTTGATACTCCCCCGGCAGAATGCACGTGAAGCGGCGGTGGTCAACAACCTGTCGGTGTACGGCGTGGAGAATATCCGCGAAGTAATAGCTTTCTTCAACGATACCTGTGTGTTACAACCTACGGTGGTAAACACGCGCGAGGAGTTTTACGAACGGCAGAATACGTTCGACCTTGATTTTGCCGATGTAAAAGGACAGGAGAATGTGAAGCGGGCGCTGGAAGTAGCCGCTTCGGGCGGACATAACGTACTGATGGTAGGGGCGCCGGGCAGCGGAAAGTCGATGATGGCGAAGCGATTGCCTTCCATCCTGCCGCCCCTGTCGTTAAGTGAGAGTTTGGAGACTACTAAGATACACTCCGTGGCGGGTAAGTTGGGGCGTAACGATTCGTTGGTTCATACCCGCCCGTTTCGCGACCCGCACCATACCATCTCACAGGTGGCATTGGTGGGAGGTGGTAGTTTTCCGCAACCGGGTGAGATAAGCCTGGCACACAACGGGGTACTCTTCTTAGACGAGCTTCCGGAGTTCAACCGGAATGTGTTGGAGGTATTGCGTCAACCGTTGGAAGACCGCCGTATTACCATTGCCCGCGTGAAGTGGACGGTGGAGTATCCCGCCAGTTTCATGTTGGTGGCTTCCATGAATCCGTGTCCCTGCGGGTATTACAACCACCCCACCAAACCTTGCGTATGCAATCCGGGACAGGTGCAGAAGTACCTAAACAAGATTTCGGGACCGCTGTTAGACCGTATCGACCTGCAGATTGAAATCGTTCCGGTTCCCTTCGATAAGATTTCGGACTCCAGGCAGGGAGAGTCCAGCGCGGTCATCCGCGAACGGGTGGTTCGCGCCCGGCAGATACAGGAACAGCGGTTTGCCAGCCACCCCGGCATTCATTGCAATGCACAAATGACGAGCAAGCTACTGGCTACTTACGCGCAACCGGATGCCAAAGGATTGACCTTACTCAAGCAAGCCATGGAGCGGCTCGACTTATCGGCCCGTGCTTACGACCGTATCTTAAAAGTATCGCGCACTATTGCCGACCTGGAGGGCAGCGAACAGATGCTGCCTTCGCACCTGGCAGAAGCTATCGGGTACCGGAACCTGGATAGAGAGAGCTGGGCGGGGTAGTTTTTTGTTTCACCACAGAGTTTTATTTTGATTTTATTATTCACCACAGAGTAAGGGCACAAAGGTTTTATTTTAAATTATTCCTCTGTGCCCTTACTCTGTGGTGAGCCAATTCATTTGCAAACTAAAGAAAAAACTCTGTGGAACTCTGTGTGACTCTGTGGTGAAACAAAAAACTACTTTAGCCGTTTGTAGTGACACACCATCAGTTTGCCCTCCTCGTCGCGGAGATGCATACCATTTCCTTCGCAGTAGCGGAAGAGGCTACACTCGCCACAGGCATCTTTCTTCATCCACTTGCGGTCGCGGAAGGGCTGGTAGCGGTTGTTCCACACATCCATGAAGTTGTCTTTATAGATATTGCCTTGATGGAAGTTACTGCGAATGCTGGGACAAGCAGAGATAGAACCGTCGATTAATACCGAGCCTACCGTGATGCCGGCATTGCATTGGTAGAAGCTGTCGCGTACCTCACCTTCATAGCCCCCCACGAAACCCTCGCAGCAGTAGTTTACGCGCATCTTGCCTTCCAGGCGGGTGAGGCGGATAAACTCCATGAGGCCGGTAAACTCTTCATCGGTTAATTGGAAGTCGGGATGCTCGGCAGCACGGCCTACGGGGAAGATGGTGAATAAACGCCATCGGCGTACGCCGATGCTGTACAGGTAATCACGGAGTTCGGCGAGGTAGGCATAACTACGGCGGTTTACACAGGTTACCACGTCCCAGGTCAGTTCTTTCTCACCAGCCATCATGCGAATGGCTTCAGTGGCACAATCAAAGCTTCTTGCGTTGCCGCGCATCCAGTTGTGGTCGTCGGCAAGGCCATCGAGGCTTACAGTTATGGAATGAAGTCCGGCAGCCAGCAGGCTATCCAATCGCTTGCGGTTCAAGAGCAGTGCGTTGGTTACAATTCCCCAGGGGAAGCCGCGGTCGTAGAGTTGACGGCCTACTACTTCCAAGTCGGTACGTACCAGAGCTTCACCTCCGGTAATCACAATCATGGTACGGTTGGGTTCTACGTGTGGAGCGATAGAGTCAATTACCCGCAGAAAATCTTCGGCAGGCATATCTTTCACGCCTGCCGTTACCCGACAATCGCTTCCGCAATGCTTGCAGGAGAGGTTGCAGCGCAAGGTACATTCCCAGAATAACTGTCGCAACGGATGCATTTGCTGCCGGTTGCGACGGTATCTGCGCATTATTTCCAATGCCAGTCGTTTGCGGAGGGTTATTCGCGGAACACGTAGTTTGTTTGCCATTCTTTATTCTTGGGGTAAGTTCTTTTCTATATCCGTATATTCTTCAACAGGTACATCCGTCGAGTCATTCTTAACTGCTTCCGCTCTTTCTTTCAGCTCATATTTGGCAGGCGCAGTACCATACATAAGTAGTATTTGAGGCTCCTCTGTATCTTCCTTACGCTCATCGTCCGGATCGCTACAAGCATTGAAGCCTAACAATAGCAGCAAGCCCAACAAAATACGTGGATACAGCCTCATTCTCCAATTAATCTTCATAACTTTACTGTTCAGTGTTCTTTTCAATATTAATATTCACCTCTACGATTGCTTTGCCTGAATACCAAGCACCATCTCTGCCGGTAAACTTATCTACCTTTACATCCATAGAGTCTTTCTTGCACGCTACTTCTTGAGTAATTGTACCTTTCTCCCAGATAATCCGTAGCTTATCTGAAGGAAATTCTGAGTACGTAGTATCAAACTCCCCGTTAACATCCGTGTAAGTAGTATCCGGATAATGAGTAAGTATGGGTACTCCGTTCGATAGAAATACCGGCCCCGAAACAATTCGTATGCCGCTTACCGGTTGTTGAGATTCAGCATCCAGCACCTTGCCCTTTACCTGATAAGTGGCAGTAGGTGTTCCGTACATCAAAGGTTGTTCACCGTCTGTCAAGCTGCTACAAGCACTAAATCCGAGAGCAGCCAATGCACCCAATAAGATACGTTGGTACAGGCAGATACTCCAATTGCGTAGTTTCTTCATATTCTATACTATTATAAATGTAAATCGCAGAGCAAATATACTTAGTAAATACATTGCCCTGCGAAATACTGCATCGGAATATAAAGTTATTTCTCAATACGTATACGGGCATCTACGGCAATGATGTCCCGGTCGGTTGCCAGCAAGGGGTTGATATCCATTTCTTTAATTTCGGTAGCGAAGCGAAGCAGGGTAGAGAGCCGCACGATAATCTCGGCAAATTTGTCTTCATTTACGCCTTTCTGTCCGCGGGTGCCCTTGATAATTTTGTAGGCGCGCAAACTGTGAATCATGGAGTAGGCTTCTTCGTACGAGAGGGGAGCCAGACCGGACGATACATCCTTGAGCACCTCCACGAAGATACCACCCAAACCGCACAGCACCACATGCCCGAACTTCTCTTCGTACTTGGCACCAATGAAGAGCTCGCGTCCCTGCAACATGGGTTGCACCATGATACCGGTGGCTTCGGCAATCTGCATCATGCGGTCAAACTCCAACGCGAGGTGTTCTTCGCCGTTGATGTTGAGCACCACGCCGCCTACGTCCGACTTATGCACGGGCCCTACCACCTTGGCCACTACCGGGAAACCGCAGCGGCGGGCAAATGCCAGCACTTCTTCTTTCTTTGCCGACACAAACTCTTCTACAATGGGGATACCTGCCGAGCGCAACAGGGCTTGTACAAAGTGAGGCTCTATGTATCCGTTACTCGGTATGGAGTCGATGATGCGGCGGATGCGCGGCACATCTACTCCGAAGAGTTCTATCTCGTTAGAGGCGGGGCGCGGGGAGTTAATGATGCGCGACAGTGCGGTGCCCAGCGTTACCTCGTCGGCAAAGTTTACGTGTCCCTTCTTGAGGAAGAGTTCAACCTCTTCGCCAGCGGTATGCAGCGAGGGAAGAATGGGGAAGATGGGTTTTTTGCAGGTGAGCATCTTTTGGTGCAGCACCTCATAGGTATCGAACATGGTTACCAACCCCGGCGTACCGAAGATAGCCATCATGGCGTCGATGTTCTCAAACTGCTCCTCGCAATAATCGAGCGTGAGCGCCAGGTGTTCGGGGGTTCCTGTGGCAAGTATATCGATGGGATTACCCACAGCGGCGCCGGGGAATAGTTTGCTTTTCAGTTCTTCAACTACGGGACCTTCCAGTTTGGGTACATTGAGCCCGCCTTTGCTCAGGGCATCGGTAAGCATTACCCCGGGCCCCCCGGCGTGGGTGACCACGGCAAAGTTACGTCCTTTCAGCTCGGGCAGGGTAAATACGCAACCCACGGTGGTAAGTTCTTCGCGGGAGAAGCAGCGTACAATACCCGCTTTACGGAACAACGCCTCCACTGCCGAGTCGGAACTGGCAATGGCACCGGTATGTGACGAGGCGGCGCGACTACCGCTCTCGGAACTTCCTGCCTTGATGGCGGCAATCTTACACCCTTTGCGGATGAGCGAGGAGGCGTGAAACAGCAGTCGGTCGGGGTCTTTGATGCTTTCGATATACACCAACTTGATGTCCGAGTCGGTTCGGGGGTTGAACGTTTCGTCCATGTATTGCAGCACATCCTCCACGCCAATCTGCTTGGCATTACCTACCGACCATACCGAGTTAAAGCACA
>JAVBVL010000112.1:0-15679 GCA_031554285.1 Bacteroides sp. | reverse complement strand
GCCGGCTTGGTACCGGTAAAGTTGCCGGACTTATTGCCGGCATCGTTATCATCCAATGTAAAATTCTCCCCACTACCTGTAGCGCCAAAAACAGTAAATACATCGTCCTTAACCCAGGTTACCGCAACACCATCGGTACCTTCATCGGTGTAGCCTAACTTTGTAGTAGCTCCGCTGCCTTGCGTAGCGGTTATTGTCCATTGTTTACCTTGGCTTTCTGCCACTTCAGTAATTACTTCCTCGTTGGCACACGAAATGCTGCCCAACGCCCACGCTGTCATAACCATGCAGCCTGCTAATTTATACATCATGCTTTTCATGGCGTTACTCTTTTGTGGTTAAAATATCGTTGATTAACTCTTCCAGGCCCGTAGCAGGGTTTCTATTATACCCGATTCCTACATCCGGGTAGTGGATAGTCATGGCATCGCCATTTCCAAAACCCGGAGCGCTGGCACTCATCACTCCTCCTTCGTGCTCCACCTTGAGTACCTCAATAGTGGGGGCTACATACGTGTGTTTTTCCATTGTTTGTCTTTTTATTATTTACTTGTGTACTCGCAATGTGCTTGCGTCATTAGGTGCAATAGTAATAATAAATTCACCAAAGAGAGTCCTGGATTGTAAAAATTTGCTTTGAGATGCAAAAATCGCCCATTTCATCGGTGATTTTATTTACGCCGATGAAGAGAAAGAGAGGGGAAAAAGTTTAAATAGAGGGGGTGTGGTGCTTTTTATCGCAAGTTTCAGGCGGTATTCTTTGGAAGTAACGCCCTCCTGCAACTGGAATGCGCGGTAAAAAGAGGATACGGAAGCAAACTCGCAAACAGACATAATATCGTTGGCCTTCATATCAGGGAATTCTTGCAGTAGCAACTTGGCCTCTCAATTCGGTAGCGCTGTATCACGCTACTGAACGTGCCACCCATCCCTTCGTTAAAGATACACGAAAGGTAGGAGTAGTTGTAAGTAAAACAGGTGGTGTATCATCTATTGGAGTTATCGATTAAGCCAAGGCTCCGGATTGAGTTTCTCCTTTTCGCGGCGTAACTGGAAATGCAGTACGGTGCGGCCGTTATCGCTTAAATCGGTAAAGATGGCACCCAGCACTTGCTTGGTGGTTACCTCTTGGTCTTGCTTCACGGAGGCGGACGACAGGTTGCAATACACCGAGATGTAGTTGCCGTGACGGACGAGGATATTGAACAGTCCGTTGAGTTGGAATACGGCGGCTACTTTGCCGTTAAAGATGGCACGCGCCTGGGCACCGGGCTTGCCTTGAATGTCGATACCTTTGTTATCTAATTTCACGTTGCGCAGGCCGGCTACGTCGTATTCGCCGTAACGGCTCACAATTTGGTACACACCGGTAATGGGTACGGGCAGTTTGCCGCGGTTGTTAATGAAGTTGCTCGACAGTTCGCGGTCGGCTTTGCTCAGGGTAAAGGCATCGATGGGTGCCGGCTTCTTAGCAGGAGCGGAGGCAGAAGCAGCGGGGGCAGAGGAGGTCTTGTCACCCTTATCGTCCTTCTTGGCTTCGGCAGCCAGTCGGCGGGCTTCGGCACGGGCTTCTTCCTCGGCACGTTTGCGGGCGCGTTCTATCTCTTCGGCAATAAGCTTGTCGATGCGGGCATTGAGTTGGTTGGCTTCACGGCGCTTCTTGGCAATTTCGTTTTGAATGCCTTTTTGTTTCTTTTGCAGGTTGGCTACCAAGACCTTTTGTTCTTTCTCCTGGCTTTCCAGTTTGAGGCGTTCGTCTTCGCGCTCTTTGAGCAGGGCGGCTTTCTCGGCTCTTACCTCTTTGAGTTCCGTCATCTTCTTGTTTACCTGGGTTTGTTTCTTTAGTATCTCTTCGCCTTGCAAGCGTTGATAGGTGGCATACTCATTGACGTAACGCATGCGACGGTAGGTTTGCTCCAAGTCTTTGGCAGAGAAGATAAACATGAGCTTCTCCTCAATGGATTTGTTTTTATAAAGGTATTGCACGGACGATTCGTACTTTTTCTTCTTGTCGCGCAGGTCCACCTGCAACCCCTTTAGCTGTTTGTCCAGTGTATTCAGTTCGGTTTCGATAGCCTCTACATCATGCGAGAGCAGGTTGATGTACCGTTTACGTTCGGTAATCTGCCCACTGAGCAGTGCCAGACTGTTCAACTGACTACCCACATCCTTCTTGGTGACATTCAACAACGACTCCGATTCGGAGATTTGTTGTTGCAGCACACTACGCCGCCCCTCCAACTCCTTAATCAATTTGTTTGATTGGGCCGAGAGCGAACAAAGCGGTAAAAAGAGACAAATCAGGGCAACCAGTGTGTGTTTCATAACTGAACCAGCATTTTCAACAGATCTTCTAAGGGTACTTGGGTATATTTATCCGAAACCTCGGTGGGCGTGAGGGCAAACTCGCGGTCCGAGAAGTCGTACAGTTTTATTTTGGCTTTCTCCAGCGCGGGTATTCCCAGTTCTGCTCCGGTAAGTTCGCTCTTGCCACCGGGCAGGGCTGCACTGAACAGAAGTTTTTCTAATTGGGCAAACCGCATGTCTTTGGAGAACATCTGTGTTAACTCGGTGCGGGTGGTGCGTACGTAGCGCTTGTTCATGCGGTCAACCAGCAGCACCTCGTCGGGGGTAATGTCGATGCGCACCATCTCTGAGCGCAGAATGGGCATAAGTACGGAAAGCTGTACCCGCTCATCGCTTTTCAGCTTCATGGTACCGCCGGCAGTTACGCTGCCTCCATTCATCGGGATGGTGAGTTGCAACTTCGACGAGAGGTACCGGGTTGCTTCGGGCATTAGGGGTTGTGTGGCCGTCTTGGTACTTTTACAAGCGGTCAGCAAGGCTGTGCACAACAGGGCGTACACCATTATACGTACTACCTTCTTCATTGGGCTATGTATTTCTTCTTTTCTATTTTCTTTTTCAGCGTTTCCGACTTACTGCCCATCTCCAACGCCTGTTTCCAGTATTTCACGGCTCCTTCCACATCGCCGGTCATGTAGTAGATGTCGCCGCAATGCTCTATAATGACATCGCTCTTATCGGCATCGTTCTTGATGGCATCGTCGATGTAGATGCGCGCCTCGGCATACTTCCCTTTCTCGAACAGAATCCAGGCGTAGGTATCCAGGTACGTAGCGTTCTTGGGCTCGGCTTTCACCGTTTTGTAGCTCATCTCCTCGGCTTTATCGAGGTCGCGCCGTTGTACCGAGAGGTAGTAAGCGTAGTTATTCAACGCCCCGATGTTCGAGGGGTTATACACCAATGCCGAATCGTACGCGGCAAAGGCTTCTTCTATCTTCTTTTGCGTATGGTACGAGTCGCCCAGGATGGAGTAGAAATCAGATACCACCTCCTTCTTACTATCGGCGGTTACCTGTGTCAACGCTTTTTGGCACACGGCAATTACATCGTCGGTACGCTCCGCCTGGTTATAGGCAATGGCGAGGTAGAAGTAGAACTCCAACGCATCAGGGGTAGCCTCGATACCGGGTTCGCAAATGCGGATAACCTGCTGATAGTCTTCCTTGCGGATGGCAGAACCCAGCAGTGTCATGCGGGCGGCTTTGTTGGTAGGATCGATGCGTACTACTTGTTCAAGCACCGGAACAGAAGCATCGTCCATACCCTTAGCCAACAAGTACTGTGCATAGAGCATCGGGATGTCTGCATCATCGGGGTCTTGCTCCATCATGCGGTTAAACATGCCGATTACCTGCGTACTATCGCGTTTCTCCTGTTCGCTGCGTACAATGAACTGGCGCATAATATCTACTTTGACTTCCGAGGGGACGTCTTTCTTCAACAGCAACGTATCCAGTTGCTGCTCGTACAACTCCTCCTGCCCCGTTTGGTCGTAGTAACTTGCCATCGAGAGCATGGCTTGCGGGTTACCGGGTTCATCGGCCAACACCTTTTGGTAGGTATCGTACGCCTCCTGTTTCTTCCCGTTATCCAGGTACATATCGCCCAAAATTACGCGGTAACGCATATCCATGGGGTATTCGGCTACCAGGTTTTCTATCTCACGGAAGGCATTCTTCTTATCGTCCATCTGCAGGTAGATGCGCGCCTTCTCCATGGTAAACTGCTCGTTCTTGCCGATGCGTTGCTCCATACGGTCGAGCACGGCAATTACTTTGGTATACTCCTGCTTGCGGTTGTAAATATCAATCAGGGCATACAAGGGTTCCTGCTTATCGGGAAACCGCTCTACCATGGTTTCCAGCAGAGGCACTGCCTTTTCGGAGTTCTGTTGGTGGTACAGCCCTGCCAATGCCTGGTAAAACCAGTAGTTATCGGGGTCGTACTGTACCGCTTTTTCCAACGCCGCCTGTCCCTGCGGAATCATCTTGATAAGCACATAGTACTGCGATATTTCAAACAGGGCCGAAGCCGATTGCGGGTTGATGGCTAAGCAATGCTGCAACAGCCCGAAAGCATCATCGTACGCTTTCTTCTCCCGCAAGCGAACGGCTTCGAGGAAGAAATAGTCGAACTTGCGTTGTTGCTCGGGCGATAGTTTTTGTGCCACTACCGGTACAGGAGCGGCAGTACGCCGCGCGCTTCCCGCAGAACCGCAGGAGGCAAGTACCAGCAACGCCATTCCTACCAAGCCAACACACTTTATTTTTCTAATCATCTTTTTATTGTTTACCGGTATGTCCAAACCCGCCTGCACCGCGTTCGGTATCATCGAGCACTTCCACAGGTTGCCATTGGGCTTGTTCGTGGCGGGCAATCACCATCTGTGCAATGCGTTCGCCGTCTTCAATGACAAACGGATCGGCCGAAAGGTTCACCAGAATGACACAAATCTCGCCGCGGTAATCGGCATCTACCGTTCCGGGCGAGTTAAGCACCGTGATTCCCTTTTTGATGGCGAGTCCGCTACGTGGCCGCACCTGTGCCTCGTACCCTGCCGGAAGGGCAATGTACAGCCCGGTGGGTACCAGGCAGCGTTGCAACGGGGCAAGTGTAATAGGTTCAGTGAGGTTAGCGCGGAGGTCCATTCCCGCAGAGAGTTCGGTGGCGTAAGCCGGAAGCGCGTGCTTCGATTGGTTCACTACTTTTATCTGCATACTTATGAGTTTTCTAATTCACGGGCGAAAATACTGATTTTAAGGCAAAAAGTAATACATTTGCAGTTAAATAATGTAAGATGGATTGGAGAACACTCATATCAGCTAAACGCTTCGGAATGGAAGAGTTCCATGAAGAACGGCAGGAAAACCGTTCGGAGTTTCAACGGGATTACGACCGGCTTATCTTTTCGGCCCCCTTCCGCCGGTTGCAGAACAAGACGCAGGTGTTTCCGCTTCCGGGCAGTGTCTTTGTACATAACCGGTTGACGCACAGCCTCGAAGTATCGTGTGTAGGACGCTCGTTAGGCAGTGACGTAGCGCATGTACTCCTCTCCCGCCAACCCGGTTTACGCGATTCGTTCCTGCCCGAGATTGGCTCCATTGTATCTGCCGCCTGCCTGGCACACGACCTGGGCAACCCGCCTTTCGGCCACTCGGGCGAGCGCGCCATCTCCACTTTTTTCTCTGAAGGTAAAGGACAGTTCCTGAAAGAGAAACAGCCCGACGGCGAACAACTCACCTCCGCCCAATGGGACGACTTTACCCGCTTCGAAGGAAATGCCAATGCGTTCCGCCTGCTCACGCACCAGTTTGAAGGACGGCGCGCCGGAGGCTTTGCCATGACCTACTCTACCCTGGCTTCCATCGTAAAATACCCCTTTTCATCGAGCCTTTCGGGTGGAAAGCCCAAGTTCGGGTTCTTCGTAAGCGAGGAAGAAGGCTTCCGCCGCATTGCCGACGAACTGGGCTTGATCCGGGTAAGCAACCAACCGTTGAAGTACGTTCGCCACCCGTTGGTGTACCTCGTCGAAGCTGCCGACGACATCTGCTACCAGGTAATGGATATCGAGGACGCTCACAAACTGAAGATATTGACTACCGAAGAGACATTCGGCCTATTCCTGGCTTACTTTGACGATGACCGCCGCGAGAAGATGCAACGCACCATGACGCGTGTAAAGGATGTAAACGAACAGATTGCTTACCTGCGCTCCTCGGTTATCGGATTGCTGATACAGGAATGCACGCAGGTATTCCTCGACCACGAAGCCGAGATACTGGCAGGTACCTTCCAGGGCACGTTGATTAAACAAATCTCACCCCGCCCCGCACAGGCTTACAAGGAGTGCGCCGAGCTTTCTTTCCAGAAGATCTACCGCACCCGCGACGTGCTCGACATCGAGTTGGCGGGTTTCCGCGTAATCAGCACCCTGTTGGAACTAATGATCGAGGCGGTAACTTCGCCCGACAAGGCGTACTCACGCCTGCTTATCGACCGTGTATCGAGCCAGTACAACATAAAAGCGCCTGTACTCTACGAAAGAATACAGGCGGTACTTGATTATATTTCGGGAATGACCGATGTCTTTGCGCTCGACCTCTACCGGAAGATTAACGGCAACAGCCTCCCCGCGGTGTAAATACCTTGTTAGCACCCGAGGTTAACTCCAACGCTTCGGGATTATCGCGCACAAACGACTCGATATGGCGCATGCGCTTTTCTTCGAGAATCTCGTCGACGGCAATCAGGATACCGGTTTCTTCCACATCGCCAAACTCGTAATTAATGGCGGTGCCAAACATACGCATGGTAGGGCTCAGTCCCATGTAAGCATTCACCAACGGCGGGATGTTATACCCCAGCTTACGTACTTCGGCATTCAGTATCTTATAGTCTTCTTTGAACGAATCTTCACAGAACAAGGCAGTGAGCTCCTCTTCGCAGGTTTCCGGTTTCAGCGGTTGCATGGGGGTAATCAGGGCATCCTTATCGCCAAAGTGTTTTTTGAGGAAGTGCAGAATCATGTCGCGCCCCTGACGGTGGTAGCTGGGATACATAGTTACCTTGCCAAAGAAGTACTTCACATTGGGCATTATTACGGTAAGGGCTCCTAACCCATCCCACAGGTTATCTAAAGCAAACAAGCCTTTGCTGCCGGCACGGCTCGACTGGTATTCCAGTGTTACAAACGAACGCCCCAATTCAATGGTGGTAGGCAGGTATTCTTTGATAAAACGCTCAGAGAAGTTAAACATGTGCGACGTGGCAAGCAACGGTGCTCCTTTTTCGTCGAACTCCACATCGGTACCCAATATGTAACGGTATCCACCCAGAATCTCTTCGGCTTCGGGATTCCATACAATGAGTTGCTTGTAGGGATTCTCCATCGTATCAAACTCATCGAGATCTAAAGACATACCCGTACCGCCTCCGGCTGCCCGGAAAGCTATTTCGCGCAAACGCCCTATTTCTCTCATTACATGGGGAGAATCCTGGTGAGTGATAATATAAATCTGGTTATGACTCTTGTTGGTCATCCGCAGCCGTTTATCTTCCGTCAGTTCTGCCTTTAGCAGTTCTTTGCTCACCGGTTCAATGATTTGTTCCATATTGATTGCTTACGTGCTTGTTTTATAATTTATATACGATGTCTTTTACGTAGCCCGCCCATTGTGCCGGGGTTTTCGACTTGTCGAACGTTTCCCACGGAATGGGTTTACCAAACGTTACGGTAAATGTCTTGTGGCGGTTCTTAAACATCTCATCGGCAAGATACAGCATCGCAATATTAAACTTAATGCCCAGCATCTTGCAGATATTAGCCAAGTTATAAAAGAAATCAGAATTGCGTCCTTCAAAATGCACCGGCACAACATCACGCTGCGCTTGCACACTTTTTACTATAAAAGTTTTCTTCCAGTCCAGGTCGCGTATCACCCCGTTTTGGCGGCGTGAGCAGAGTCCGGCAGGAAACATGATGAGTTGGTCGTCAGAGCGGAATCCCGCTTCTACCATCATCGGAAAGTCTTTGGCTTGTTTGCCTGTTTTGTTAATGGGGATACAAAGCGGCGCCAGTCCGTGCAGGTTCATCAACAGGTCGTTAACCAGGTATTTTACCTTCCCGTCAAAGTGGCGTCCGATAACGTACCCCAGGGCCACCCCGTCTTGTCCGCCCAGCGGATGATTGGAAGCAAAGGTGTACAACCTGTCTTTGGGAATATTCTCAAGCCCTTTCACTTCCACTTTGGCGTCCAAAAAATTGAGCGAGGCTTCCAGAAAGTCTACTCCAACTTTATCTTTTGCATCTGTCAGGAATACATTGAGTTCTTCCTGATGCACTATCTTCTTTAAATAGGAGATAACAAACCGGGGAATAAACTTAAATTGTTTGGGGGCTTTTTCCCGAAGAATGCCATCTACATCAATTAAAAATAAAGAGTTCTCCACCATGCACTTCATCTGCTAATAATGCCACAAAATTAACGGTTCTTTTTAATTAATTGCAAGAAAAAGAAAGAAAATGCCTGATAAAAGTTTTCTGTTCTCCTAAAACGTCGACAAAAGCAACCAAATTCTATCATAAAACGACTGAATTCTGTTTTTTGATAGTTTGCCCCCTAAACTTCGTCAAATATCCCCCTGTCGGTTTTCGTCAAAACCCGTAAACTTGCACTATCAAACAAAACGAAATAGTCACTTTCAAAATCAATAAGCATATGAAAAGTTTAAGCTTCAGAAAAGATTTAATAGGAGTGCAAGATGAATTACTCCGTTTCGCATACAAACTCACCACCGACCGTGACGAGGCTAACGATTTGCTGCAGGAAACTTCCCTGAAAGCGCTGGATAATGAAGATAAATATACCCCCGATACCAACTTCAAAGGATGGATGTACACCATTATGCGCAACATCTTTATAAACAACTACCGCAAAGTGGTACGCGACCAGACATTCGTTGACCAAACGGACAACCTTTATCACCTGAACCTGCCGCAGGAATCCGGTTCGGATAACACCGAAAGCTCCTACGACCTCAAGGAAATGCGCCGCATCGTGAACTCTTTACCCAAAGAGTACAAAGTGCCTTTCTCCATGCACGTAGCCGGATTCAAATACCGCGAAATCGCCGAGAAACTGGGCCTTCCCATCGGCACTGTAAAAAGCCGTATCTTCTTTACCCGCCAGAAATTGCAGGAAGAGTTGAAGGACTTCAGATAACGTGTCTCCATTGTTTTTAATCATATAAAACAGATTTCGATTATTAGTTGTGGGGCAAGAAGGAAGTGATTCCTGCTTGCCCCATCTTTTTGTTACTGCCGCAGCCAACTGCTGCCAAATACCACGTAGTAGGTAAAGCCTTCGGGACCCATGGCAAAGTCTACACCCATGCGCAGCTTCAGCTTGCGGGCAATGAGGTAACGGAATCCGGTTCCGTAGCTCCACGCCCAGTCGGCACTGCCGAATTCACTGTATTTATCGAACGCTTTCCCGGCGCCACCGTACGCCATGAGGCTCCAACGCTTGGTTACGTCCCACCGTTCTTCCAACTCGGCAAGCATGGTTGAGTTACCTGCATACCTGGCGGTGGGTACACCCCGCATATCTACAAACGGTTTGATGTAGAACGGCGCCGTACCGGCTACCTGCTGTACATCGAAGCGGGTGCCCGTTATCAGGTTAGGCAACAGCGGGAAGAAGTAATAGAAGGCTCCTTCAAACTGTGCAAACTTATACTTGCTTCCCACCACCGGGTTGCTCCAGTCGGCGGAGAGGTTAATCTTCATCCCGCTGTTGGGGGTAAAGGTGTTGTCACGACTATCATACGAGGCTTGCAACCCAAGTTTTGCCACATTGCCGCTGATATAGTTAGATACCACGCTGTCCAGCTTCTGCCGCCACACACCGTTGCCGTTGTTATCGGCTACCTCCAGCTCGTTATGCATAAACAGGTACTTCAACCCTACGGTGAAACGGGGGTTTTTGAGCTGTTTGCTCACCGAGAACATCACCGGGATGGTACGGATGTTAAACTCAAAATCGACATTCTTTCCCAACTTATCGAGGTTGAAATAATAGTCCATGTTCACATTGGCATACCCGCCGGCAACAGAGTACTTAATGCCCCACTTGGGGATAAGCCCCACGCGTGCCGCGCCTACCGCCCAGGTATTATTCAGTGTCCACCCGCCGAAAGCCGTTGTTACATTGGGAATCTGCGGATACACTTTGCCGTTTACAATCTTCGGTTTATTCTGCTCAATGAATACCGGAGCCAGTGCTGCGCCGAATCCACCCAACGACGGTTCGGTAATAATTGTTGCCACAGGCACAAAGCCTTTCTTGTTAATAATCCAGTCACTCAAGTCGAACTGATGGTCAATCGAGTCGCGGAAACTTACCTTGGTATGCTCCTTCTCCTGCGCCATAACGGCAGGAACGGTGAACAACAGGAGGAATATCGCACCGGAGGCGACTTTAAAAAATCTTTTCATATGGTTCGGGTTATATAGTTAGGGTTACAACAAAAGGATTGACAAATTGGTTCACCGCCGGCAGCAATGGTTTACCGCCTCTAAAAACATCCTCCATGAGCATAAAATGCATTTTGATTCGCCATTCGCCATCTTTTTGCACTTAACACATTCATTATCTGATAAATAATCGATGGCGAATCAAAAAGTGATTCGCCATCGATTCGCCATTTTCGAAGTGATTCGCCCTTGTTACAACCACATACATTGACTATCAGCCCCGTAGTAAATAGTGCATAAAAAAACAGAAAGAATGCGCTTTTTTCTGCGAAAATCTTTATAGCTTCGCCACCCGTTAAACTTAAAAAATCTTCTATGGACGTAGTATTCAACTACCGGGAAGTCCCCTACGGATTTGCCCATTGCTTTCGGGGCGAGTGCCCCCAGTGCGAACACTGTTTACGCCACATGGCAGCTACACATAGCTCCAACGGCGAATCGTGCCTAACCATCGTTAACCCGGCACACCTTCCGGAGCCGGATACACCCTGCCGTTTCTACATCAAAGGCGAGAAGATTCGTGTAGCCTGGGGCATAAAGGATTTGTATGAGAAGCTGCCTATGCGGCAGGCTCGTGCCGTAAGAGATTCCATCCTTGCACGCTACGGCAAAACACATTATTACCGCATTTACCGCAAAGAGTGCCACCTGTTACCTAAGGAACAGGAGTACATCGCCCAACTTTTCCGGCGGTACGGCATTCCGGACGAGCCGGCCTTTGAGTATTATACCGAGGTGTACCCCTGGTAGTTCATCAGATAAAACCGCCGGTTCAGTTGATAAACCAGCAGTTTCAAGGGCGAAACTGCCGGTATCAAAGGGCATAACAAACAGTTCCAAAGGATGTAACAAATAGTTTCCAGGCATGAAACAAACAGTTTTAAAGGATGAAACAAAAAGTTTCCCGGTATGAAACTCAAATAAAAAAAGGTGCCCCGTTGAGGAGCACCTTTAATATAAGTATTGAATAGGGTACGATTATTCTTCTGTAGCGCCAGGCAGTTTCTTTCTGTCCATCATTACATATGCAATAGGCGATGCAATGAACAGTGACGAAAGTGTACCGAAGATTACACCGAGAATCATAGCGAATGCGAAGCTGCGGATAGAGTCACCACCGAGGATGAAGATACACAGCAACACGAGCAAGGTACTCAGTGAAGTATTAACGGTACGAGACAGTGTGGTGTTCAACGAGTCGTTAAACAGTTGTCTGCGGTTGCGTTTCGGGAATAATCCGAAGAACTCGCGTACACGGTCAAAGATAACCACCTTGTCATTAATTGAGTAACCGATAGCAGTCAGGATAGCACCGATAAATGTTTGGTCGATTTCCAATGAGAACGGAACAATACCCCACAACAGTGAGTATGCGCCGATAATCATAATGGTATCGCAAGCTAAAGCTACAATAGAGCCCACACTGTATGCAATGTTACGGAAACGTACCAGTATGTACAAGCCGATAGCGAACAGTGCAAAGATAACCGACCAAACGGCCGATGTCTTGATGTCGTCGGCAATACTTGGTCCTACCTTTTGAGAACTTACAATACTACCACCGGTGTGATTGTCGCGGTCGATAAACGTTGCCAATGAGATATTTTGTGTAAGCAACGGCTTCAATGTTTCATACAAGTAAGCTTCAATTTCTGAATCTACGCTGCTGCCTTCGTCATTGATACGGTAGTTGGTGCTGATACGTACGGTTTTCTTATCGGTACCGATAGCGATAACGCTTACGTTGGCCTCTTCACCAAACTTATCGGCGATGAGTCCACGAACTTGTTCCGGCTCTACGGTTTGTTCAAATTGTACCTTGAAGTTACGTCCACCCGTGAAGTCGATACTTTGGCTCAAGCCGCGCACGGCAAGCGAACCACAGCTAACTACAATAGCAATCACTACAACAATCAATGAGGTTTTGTTGGTTCTCATGAAGTTGAAGTTGGGGTTCATCAGCATGTTCTTAGTCAGCTTCGAAGAGAAGGTGAGGTTCAACAGTTTGTCTTTACCCATGAAGTATTCGTAAACCAAACGAGTCATGAATACAGCTGTAAAGAATGAACAGAGAATACCGATAATCAGAGTGGTGGCAAAACCACGGATAGGACCTGTACCGAAGTAGAACAGGATAACACCGGTAATGATTGAAGTCAAGTTCGAGTCGAAGATAGCACTGAATGCATTGGCATAACCATCGGCCAACGCTTTCTTAACACCCTTGCCTGAGCGAAGTTCTTCTTTAGTACGCTCGTAGATAAGTACGTTCGCATCTACCGCCATACCCAATGCAAGCACCATACCCGCAATACCCGACATGGTCAAGGCTGCCTGGAACGATGAAAGGATACCCAGAGTAAAGAAGAAGTTAAGGAGCAAAGCGCCGTTAGCAATCATACCCGGGATAAAGCCGTACATCACGCACATGTACACCATCAGGATAACCAAAGCTACGATGAACGAGAAGATACCGGCGTTGATAGATTCCTGACCCAGTGACGGACCGATGATGTCTTCCTGTACGATGTGTGCAGGCGCGGGCATCTTACCCGATTTCAATACGTTGGCAAGGTCCTTTGACTGTTCCGGAGTGAAGTTACCTGTAATTTGTGAGTTACCACCGGTAATTTCCTGGTTTACATTAGGAGCCGAGTATACATAGTTGTCAAGTACAATAGCGATGGCGCGACCGATGTTTTGCTTGGTCAGCAACGCCCAACGACGTGAACCGTCCTGATTCATCGACATGCTTACCGACGGTTTGCCGTAGTGGTCGAAGTCGTCCTTAGCATCTGTTACCACATCACCTTCCAACGGAGCTTTGCCGCTACGTTCAGTCGACTTGATAGCATACAATTCAAAGATTTGACCTTTTTTGTCGAAGTCGGCAGCAGATACACCCCATTTCAGACGGAGGTCTTTCGGGAGTTCGGCGGCTACTTCGGGCATAGCCAGATATTTGTTCACTTCGGCAGTATCCTTATAGCTGGCATAACCGGCTACCGGACCTTGACCGCTTGTGTTGGGTTGCAGGATAGCAAACAACGGATTGCGTTTTTTAGCTTGTTCTATATCGGCAGCAGTCAGTTCTTGTTTGTCGCCCTTCAAAGCGGCAGCCAGACTGTCGGCAGCACTGATACCCTTTGCTTCGGCAACCGCTTCGGTTGCAGTAGTATCGGCAGTAGCTGCTTCGCCATCGTTTTCGTACGATAAGATGGAACGGAGTTTAGCATCGGCGCTTTCCAAAGCCGGAAGTACTTCCTTAGCTGTATAAGTTTCCCAGAACTCAAGGTTAGCCGATCCCTGGAGGAGCTTTCTAACACGTTCGGGTTCTTTGATACCCGGAAGTTCAACCATGATACGTCCCATGCTGTTTTCCAAAGCCTGAATGTTAGGCTGAACCACACCGAAACGGTCGATACGGGTACGGAGAACGTTGTAAGAGTTAGCAACAGCTGCCTTTACTTCTTCTCTCAATACCTTTTCTACTTCGGTATCAGACGATTTTTGGTTTACTTTATCTTTTAATTGTTGAGTGGCGAAAAGTTCTGACAGCTTAGCGCCCGGAGCAAGACGGTGGTACTCTTTCACGAACAGGGTGATAAAGTCGTCCTGACTGCTGCTTGCCAATTTGGCTGCCGAGGCAACTGCTTGGTTAAACGCTTCGTCAGACTTGTTATCAGCCAGTGCTTTCACCACGTCGGGAACAGATACTTCAAGGATAACGTTCATACCGCCCTTGAGGTCCAGACCCAAACTAATCTCCATTTCACGACACTGTTTCAGCGTATAATTATTCAACCATACCTTCTCGTTCGAGAGCGAGTCCAGGTATTCCTGCTCTACTTTCACATCACCCTTCGCATATTCTTTCGCTTTACCTGTGTAGTAGCGGGTAACGAAGGAGAATGAGAGGTAGAACACACAAACGAGTGTGAGTAATACGCCAAAAACTTTTACAAATCCTTTGTTTTGCATTTTGTTTTAGTTTATTTATTGTTACTTTTAATTAATTTCTATGGTATACAAGGCTGCAAATATAGGTTTTTTTTCACATTCAAGAATAATGAAGAGTCAAATATTTGAATCGCAGGCTCTTTTTGCCATTCTTTTTAATTGATCATTCCCCGGTTTTTCAGCATGGGTTCCAGCTTGGGTTCGGCTCCGCGGAAGTTTTTGTAGAGCACCATCGGGTCTTCGCCGTCGCCTTTTTCAAGTACGTTACGGCGGAACAGATTGGCTGTGTTCTGATCGAAAATGCCGTGTTCCTTGAAGGCCTCAAAGGCATCATTGTCAAGTACATTCGCCCACAAATAGCTGTAGTATCCGGCAGCATATCCTCCGATGATGTGGTTGAAATAAGTTACCCGGTAACGTGGTGCAATTTCTTGAATGAGTCCCAACTTATCCATGGCATCTTTCTCAAAAGCCACTATATCAAGGCTTCCCGGGGTGGTAATGTTATGCAAATCCATGTCGAGCAGGGCGGCTGCCAGCAGTTCGGTAGTCATAAAGCCCTGGTTGAAACTGGCCTGAGCCAATATCTTTTCGACAAGTGCATCGGGAATGGCTTCGTTGGTTTGATAGTGGCGGGCATACATTTTCAGTACTTCGGGTTCGGTGGCCCAATGTTCGTTGATTTGTGAAGGAAGTTCAACAAAGTCGCGTACCACATTGGTGCCCGAGACGCCTAAGTAGTTGCACTTGGTAAGCAGTCCGTGCAGGGCGTGTCCGAATTCGTGGAACAGCGTTTCTACCTCGTCCATTGTCAACAATGACGGAGTGTCGCCTACCGGTTTGGTGAAGCTGCATACATTGCACACCAACGGGCGGATGGCGCCTTGCTGTTCGCGGTAGTTGCTCATCCAGGCACCACCTCTTTTGCCGGCGCGTGGGAAGTAATCCACATAGAATATACCCAATTGAGAACCGTCTGCATCTTTCACTTCAAACACTTCTACATCGGGGTGGTATACCGGCACACCCTCCATCTTGGTCAGCGTAATGCCATAGAGTTTGTTGGCTACCATAAAGGCGCCGTCGCGTACATTTTCCAGCTTGAAGTAGGGTTTGGTCTCTTCCTCGTCCAGGTCGTACTTCGCTTTGCGCAGCTTTTCGGTGTAGAACCACCAATCCCAGGCTGCCAGTTTCTCGCCTTTGCCTTCCTGGTCCATTAACTTTTGCAGTTCGGCGGCTTCGGCTTTGGCTTTCGGGAGGGCGTATCCCCACAATTGGTTCAGGAAGCTCATTACGGCAGGTGAGTTCTTGGCCATG
>JAVBVL010000082.1:0-17895 GCA_031554285.1 Bacteroides sp. | reverse complement strand
ATTTACGTCCGTCGGCAGCTATGCCGATGGTGAAAACCGACCTGAAGGCTTTTGACAGGAATGAAGATATGCTGGTATGGCTGGGGCACTCTTCGGTATTCTTTCAGCTGAATGGCAAACGCTTCCTTATTGATCCGGTACTACTTACGGCTTCACCCGTTGGCTTCTTCAACAAAGCATTTCCCGGTACGGGACTGTATGCACCCGATGACCTGCCGGATGTAGACTACCTGCTTATCTCGCATGACCATTGGGACCACCTGGACTATGAAACCATTAAACGCCTTCGCGGCCGTATCGGCAAGGTAGTGTGCGGACTCGGTGTGGGCGAACATTTTGAACGTTGGGGCTTTGCATCTGAGCAACTTATCGAGTTGGATTGGAACGAACAGGCCGTGCTTGCCGAAGGGTTTACATTGCATTGTCTGCCTGCCCGTCACTTCTCGGGACGGGGTTTTTCGCCTAACTCTACGTTGTGGGTATCGTACTTACTGGAAACTCCTTCAAAGAAGGTGTACCTGAGTGGTGATGGCGGCTACGATACGCACTTTGCACATATCCGTGAGCAGTTTGGTCCTATTGATTGGGCTATTATGGAGAACGGGCAGTATGGCGAGGGTTGGAAGTTTATCCACCTGCTGCCGGAAGATTTACTGCATGCCATCAAGGATTTGGATGCAAAGCACCTGATGACGGTGCATAATTCAAAGTATGCGTTGGCTATGCACAGCTGGAAGGAACCGTTGGACAATGTGTATCGGGCTGCTCAAAAGGATTCTTTGCCGTTGGTTACTCCCAAGATGGGCGAAGTGGTTTTGTTGAATGATTCTGTGCAGGATTTTCAACCGTGGTGGTAAATAATTACTTTTAAAGTAGTGACAAGTTACTGAGTGTTGTCACAATACCCGGAGAGCATACGCCAGTTTCATAAGGTATAACACTTTGTTACAGCAAATGTAACACTTTGTTATACCCGATGAACTGACTCATATCCTCCGGAATGAGTGACGAATACCCCCTAATAGTGACGAATCCGTGACGAATAAAATAGGTATTCGTCACGGATTAAATATCTGATAATTAACTCAGTAGGATGCAATTCGTGCTAACGTGCTAACAAAATTAGTTGTTTTGCATAGTATATCTTGCTGAATTATTTGTACTCTTCCCAACTCTTGATAGCAATGTCGTCAATATCCATGGTACAGAAGGCATGGATGAAAGAACTTGCCAAACGGGCATTGGTAATCAGCGGAATATTCAGATCCACTGCGGCACGGCGTATCTTGTAACCGTTGCTGAGCTCGTGGGCGGTAAGATCCTTCGGGATATTTACTACCATATCGATTTCTTTGTTACGCATCATGTCCAAGGCTTGCGGGTATTGTCCTTCCTCGCTGGGCCAGTACACCAGCGTACTTTCTATTCCATCATAAGCCAGGGCTTTGTGTGTGCCTCCTGTGGCGTATAGCTTATAGCCTTTCTTCACCAACATACGGGCGGCACTCAGCATATCTGCTTTCTGCTTGGGTGTACCGGTGGAGAGCAGGATACTCTTGGCGGGAATGCGGTACCCTACCGAAAGCATGGCTTTGAGCACGGCGCACGAAGTATCAGTACCGATGCAACCCACTTCGCCGGTAGACGCCATGTCGACACCCAGTACCGGGTCGGCCTTTTGCAGGCGGTTGAAGGAGAATTGCGAAGCCTTAATACCTACGTAATCCAGTTCGAAGAGGTTCTTGCTCGGCTTTTCTACCGGCAGACCGAGCATGACCTTGGTTGCCAGTTCGATAAAGTTGATTTTAAGCACCTTGCTTACAAACGGAAACGAGCGACTGGCACGCAGGTTGCACTCAATGACCTTGATGTCGTTCTCACGTGCCAGGTATTGAATGTTGAACGGACCGGAGATGTTGAGCTCCTTGGCAATCTCGCGACTGATGCGTTTGATGCGGCGTACCGTTTCTACGTATAGCTTCTGCGGTGGGAACTGGATGGTAGCATCGCCCGAGTGTACTCCGGCAAACTCGATGTGCTCACTGATGGCATAAGCAATAATCTCACCGTTTTGTGCCACGGCATCCATCTCTACTTCCTTGGCGTGCTCTATGAACTGGCTTACTACCACCGGGTGTTTCTTCGATACGTTAGCGGCCAGTTGCAGGAAGCGTTCCAGTTCTTCGTTGTTGGAGCATACGTTCATCGCGGCTCCTGAGAGTACATACGATGGGCGTACCAGGACGGGGAAACCTACTTCGGCTACAAACTCGTGAATATCGTCCATCGAAGTCAGCTCGCGCCAACGGGGCTGGTCAACCCCGATGCGGTCGAGCATAGCCGAGAACTTCTCACGGTCTTCGGCATTGTCGATGCTCTTGGCGGAGGTGCCCAGGATGTGTACATCTTGTTCGTCCAGGCGCATAGCCAGGTTGTTGGGTATCTGTCCGCCGGTTGATACAATGACACCGTGCGGATTCTCCAGTTCAAGGATGTCCATTACGCGCTCAAAGGTGAGTTCGTCAAAGTACAGGCGGTCGCACATATCGTAATCAGTAGATACCGTTTCGGGGTTGTAGTTTATCATAACGCTGCGCCAGCCTTCCTTGCGGATGGTGTTAAGGGCTTGCACCCCGCACCAATCGAACTCTACCGATGAACCGATGCGATAGGCTCCCGAACCTAGTACAACAATGGAACGGTGGTCGCCCAGGTACTTCACATCGTTGGCAGTGCCGCTGTAGGTAAGATACAGGTAGTTGGTTTGTGCGGGATATTCGGCAGCCAATGTATCTATCTGCTTCACCACAGGTAATATGCCCATCTGCTTACGGTAGTGGCGTACGTAGAGGTTACCCAGTTCCATTTCGCCCTCGTAGCCAATGGCACGGGCTATCTGGAAGTCGGAAAATCCTTGTACTTTGGCTTTGCGTAGCAGTTCTACAGGCAGTTCGGTGATGGCGGTATACTTACTGCCCCACTCTTCCAATGCGTATGCGGTACTCATGATGTTAGCCAACTTCTGCAGGAACCAGTTGTCAATCTTGGTAAGGTCGTGAATCTGTTCCAGGGTATAGCCTGCGCGAAGTGCTTTGGAAATCACGAAGATGCGGTTATCGGTAGGTTCGCGCAGCGCTTTGTCGATGTCGGGAATCACCAACTCTTTGTTTTCCACGAAGCCGTGCATGCCCTGTCCTATCATGCGCAAACCTTTCTGAATGGCTTCTTCGAAGGTACGACCAATGGCCATTACTTCGCCAACCGACTTCATGGACGAGCCCAGTTCACGGTCTACACCGTGGAATTTACCTAAGTCCCACCGTGGAATTTTACACACCACATAGTCAAGTGCCGGTTCAAAGAAGGCGCTGGTGGTTTTGGTTACCGAGTTCTTCAAGTCGAATAGTCCGTACCCTAATCCTAATTTGGCAGCTACAAATGCCAGCGGATAACCCGTAGCTTTGGAAGCCAATGCCGAGGAGCGCGACAAACGGGCGTTTACCTCAATAACCCGGTAGTCTTCCGATTCGGGGTCGAAGGCATACTGTACATTACATTCGCCTACAATACCTATGTGACGGATGATGCGGATAGCCAGTTCACGCAGCTTGTGATACTCGCTGTTGGTAAGCGTTTGCGAAGGAGCAATTACGATGGATTCGCCTGTGTGGATGCCCAACGGGTCGAAGTTTTCCATGTTACATACCGTGATGCAGTTATCGAAACGGTCGCGCACTACCTCGTATTCTACCTCTTTCCATCCGCGTAACGATTTCTCTACCAATACTTGAGGTGAGAAAGAGAAAGCCTTTTCTACCAATATGTTAAGTTGTTCTTCGTTGTCGCAGAATCCCGAACCTAGTCCTCCCAATGCGTAGGCTGCACGTACAATCACCGGGTAGCCTAAGTGGGCAGCAGCACGGCGGGCATCGGCAGCATTCTCTACTGCTTCGCTTTGGATGGTTTTTACATCGATTTCATTGAGTTTGTTTACAAACAACTCGCGGTCTTCCGTATCAATAATGGCTTGTACCGGGGTACCCAGTACCTGTACGTTGTACTTTTCGAGGATTCCCTCGCGGTATAATGCCACGCCACAGTTAAGGGCGGTTTGTCCGCCAAAGGCAAGCATAATACCGTCGGGTTGCTCCTTGCGGATAACCTTTTCAACAAAGTACGGGGTTACGGGGAGGAAGTAAATCTGGTCGGCCACCCCCTCGGAGGTTTGTACCGTGGCAATATTGGGGTTAATCAGGATGGTTTCAATGCCTTCTTCTTTCAAGGCTTTGAGCGCCTGCGAGCCTGAGTAGTCGAACTCTCCCGCTTCGCCAATTTTGAGTGCTCCTGAACCCAGCAGCAATACTTTCTTTATTTTCATTTTAACAGCTTTACAAATTCATCAAACAAGAATTCCGTATCAGTTGGTCCGCTGGCAGCTTCGGGATGAAACTGTGCCGAGAACCAGGGATTGCGTACGTGGCGGATACCTTCGTTGGAACCATCGTTCATGTTGGTAAACAACGGTTGCCAGTCGGCACCTAGGGTACTGTTATCTACCGCATACCCATGATTCTGTGAAGTAATGAAGCAGCGGTTGGTACCTTCCATGCGTACCGGTTGGTTATGGCTGCGGTGCCCGTACTTTAGTTTGTAGATGGAAGCACCGCCCGCTTTGGCAAGCAACTGGTTGCCCATGCAGATACCGAAGATGGGAATTTGTTCGTTCTGCATCGCTTTGCGGATGTTTTGTACGGCAGCATCGCAGGTATCGGGGTCGCCGGGACCGTTGGAGATAAATAGTGCATCGAACGTGAGCGTGTTGAAATCGTAGTTCCACGGTACTCGGATAACCTCCACATCGCGTTTAAGCAGGCAGCGGATGATGTTGCTCTTCACGCCGCAGTCTACCAGTACCACTTTCTTCTTACCGGTTCCCTCGTTGTAGCGTATTACTTCCTTGCAGCTTACCCGCTCTACGAAGTTAATATCGTCGTAAGTAGATATTCCGACTGTATTACCGGGGTTATCGTCGAACACAATGCGACCCATCATCACCCCGTGTTCACGCAATACCTTGGTGAGTTGGCGGGTGTCGATGCCTGTAATACCGGGTATTTGTTCCCGTTTAAGCCAGTCGGCAAGGCTCTCTACCGCATTCCAGTGGCTGTAAGCTTCCGAGTAATCACTTACGATGATAGCCTCGGCATGAATTTTCTCACTCTCCATGAAAGTAGGCAGTCCGTTAGGTTCCGTAGTAAAAGGGGGTACACCATAATTACCCACCAGCGGGTAAGTGAGTGTCATTAACTGTCCGGCATACGACGGGTCGGTAAGGCTTTCCGGGTAGCCGGTCATGGCAGTGTTGAATACCACTTCGCCCGCTGCCGGTTTCTCGTAGCCAAACGAGTATCCCTGAAAGCGTGTGCCGTCGTCAAGAATCAATGTTACTTTTCTCATATACTGTTTACTAAAACTGATAAAGTTGTTCAATGTAGTTTATAAAGGCTTCGTTCAATAGTTTTACACCTCCCGGCGTAGGGTAATTGCCCGAGAAATACCAGTCGCCCTTGTGGTTGGGGCAGGCTTCGTGCAGGCCCGATAAGGGTTGGTACACAATTTCGACCTGCGCGCGGATATCGGGCGGAGTAAGCAGTTGTACCATTTTGGCGGAGATTTCCTCATCGGTAAAGGGAGCGTAAATCTCCTTCACGTAGTTTATCATCTGCTCTTTGGGCAGGATGGCTTGTTCCTTCGATTTGCGGTAGGCAGAGGCAATTACATCTTTCATGTCGCGCTCTTTCAACAACTCGATGGCTGCCTTGAAAGCAATAAACTCGCTCATCTTCGCCATGTCGATACCGTAGTAATCGGGATAACGTACCTGAGGCGAGGAGGAAACGATGACAATCTTCTTCGGTCCCAGGCGGTCGAGGATGCTGATAATGCTTTGCCGCAACGTAGTGCCCCGTACAATGCTGTCGTCAATAATCACCAGGTTGTCAATACCCGGTTGCAGGCTGCCGTAGGTTATATCGTACACGTGTGTAGCCAGGTCGTTCCGACTGTTTCCCTCGGCAATGAAGGTACGCAGTTTAATATCCTTGATAGCTACCTTTTCCGAGCGGATACGTCGGGAAAGGATAGCGTTCAGTTCTTCTAAGTTTGGGTTGTGTCCCAGGGCGGCAATCTGTCGAACCTTTTCGCCGTTCAGGTAATTATCCAATCCTTGCAACATACCGTAGAATGCCACCTCGGCAGTGTTAGGAATGAAGGAGAATACCGTGTGGTCTACATCGTTCCGGATGGATTTCAGGATGCGTGGCACCAGGGTTTCGCCCAACATCTTGCGTTCCTTGTAGATATCTACATCACTGCCGCGTGAGAAGTAAATGCGTTCAAACGAGCAGGACCTCTGTTCCTGTGCCTTATTGATTCGCGGGGTACGCAGTTCACCTGCCTGGTTGATAAGCAATGCCTGTCCCGGTTGTAACTCTTTAACTTCCTGTGCCGGAACATTGAGGGCGGTTTGTATCACCGGACGTTCGGAGGCCAGCATTACAATTTCGTCATCGGCATACCAGAAGGCGGGACGGATGCCCCACGGGTCGCGCAAAGCGAAGCTCTCGCCGCTGCCGGTGAGGCCGCACAATACATACCCCCCATCCCACTCTTTGGTAGAGGTACGCAATACATTGGCAAGGTCAATATGCTCTTCGATATGGTGGGTAATATCCATGCCGGTCAGTCCGTTGGCTTCGGCTATGTTAAACACCCGTTCTACTTCGCGGTCTAACCGGTGTCCTACCTGTTCCAACATAATGTATGTATCGGCATATTTGCGCGGGTGCTGACCAATGGCGGTTATGCGGGCAAATATTTCGTCTACATTAGTCATATTGAAGTTTCCGCACAGTGCAAGGTTCTTGGCGCGCCAGTTATTACGCCGTAGAAATGGGTGTACGTAAGAGATACCCGATTTGCCTGTGGTGCTGTATCGCAGGTGACCGATATACACCTCGCCCGCAAAAGGCAGGTTTCGTTTGGCCCATCCGGCGTCGTGCAGTTGTTCTGTAGATACATCTTTGAAGTTAGCCTGTACGGCGCTAAATATCTCAGTAATGGCATTCGACCCCTCTGCGCGTTCCCTGAACATATATTCTTCACCGGGGTTCGATTCCAGTTTCACACAAGCCAACCCTGCACCTTCCTGTCCGCGGTTGTGCTGCTTCTCCATCAGCAGGTACAGTTTGTTGAGCCCATACATCCACGTGCCATACTTCTTTTCGTAGTATTCCAGTGGTTTGAGCAAGCGGATCATGGCAACGCCACATTCGTGTTTAAGCATCTTTGAATCATTAATTGTTCATACAAAACCTATTCTACCGTTACCGATTTGGCTAAGTTGCGCGGTTGGTCTACATCCATACCTTTGCATACTGCCACATGGTAAGCCAACATCTGTAAAGGAACCGTTGTAATTAACGGATCGAGGCACTCCAATGTTTCGGGAAGTTCAATGCAATAATCGGCAATTTGGCTGATTACCTTATCGCCTTGGGTTACTACGGCAATTACCCGTCCCTTGCGGGCTTTAATTTCCTGGATATTACTCAGCACTTTCTCGTACAATCCGTTGTGCGTGGCAATTACTACCACCGGCATTTCGGCATCAATCAGGGCAATGGGGCCGTGCTTCATCTCGGCAGCCGGATACCCTTCGGCATGGATGTACGAGATTTCTTTCAGTTTCAAGGCTCCTTCCAAAGCTACGGGATAACTGTATCCGCGTCCCAGGTAGATGAAGTTGTGCGCATAAGTGAATATCTTTGCCAATTCGGCAATCTGTTCGTTAAGTGTAAGCACCTGCTTCATCTTCTCGGGAATCTGCCGCAGTTCATTTACTACCTCGAGAAAACGTCCTTCACTGATAGTTTGTTTTTCACGGGCCAGTGTAAGCGCCAACATGGTAAGCACGCTTACCTGTCCGGTAAAGGCTTTGGTCGATGCTACTCCAATCTCGGGGCCTACATGGATGTATGAACCCGTGTGTGTAGCCCGTGGAATAGATGAACCGATGGCGTTGCATATACCATATATAAAAGCTCCCCGGCTTTTAGCCAGTTCAACGGCAGCCAGTGTATCGGCGGTTTCGCCACTCTGCGAGATGGCAATCACCACATCGTTTTCATTAATCACCGGGTCGCGGTAACGGAACTCCGAAGCGTATTCTACTTCTACCGGGATGCGGCAGAAACTCTCAATGAGGTGCTTGCCTATTAACCCTGCATGCCAGGAGGTTCCACACGCCACAATGATAAAGCGGCGGGCGTTCAGTAACCGCTGCTTATAATCAATCACTGCCGAAAGTACCACACTGGTACCTTCTATATTCACGCGCCCGCGCATACAATCATATATACAATCGGGTTGTTCAAAAATCTCTTTCAGCATGAAGTGCGGGTATCCGCCTTTTTCCAACTGTCCCAGCTTAAGCTCTACTTTCTTTACTTCAGGGGTAGTTTCCACATTCTCCAAATCGACAACCTTGAGTTCCTTGCCCCGGTGGATGACGGCAATCTCCTCATCCTGCAGGTACACTACCTTATCGGTATATTCCACAATCGGGGTGGCATCTGATGCCAGGAAGAACTCATCGTCGCCGATGCCTACTACCAGCGGACTGCTTTTACGCGCAGCAATAATTTCGTCCGGATGGTCCTTCTCCAATACCGCAATGGCGTACGCACCAATAACCTCGCCCAATGCCAATTGTACGGCAGCAAGCAGGTCGAGATTGTTTTTTACCTTAAAATATTCGATTAATTGAACAAGAACTTCGGTGTCGGTACTGCTTTTGAATGTGTACCCTTTGTGTTGGAGCTTTTCTTTGAGTACGGCGTAGTTTTCGATAATGCCGTTGTGGATGAGAGCGAGAGTTTCGGAGGAGGAATAATGCGGATGGGCGTTTGCTGAACATGGTTCCCCGTGGGTGGCCCAGCGTGTATGTGCAATACCAATGTTACCGGAAATGTCTTTTTGTTCGACGAAACTTTCCAGTTCGGAGACCTTCCCCTTCGTCTTGTACACATTTAATTGCTGGTTTTCACTAATCAATGCTACCCCGGCGCTGTCGTACCCTCGGTACTCTAACCGCTTTAGCCCTTTGACAAGGATGGGATAGGCTTCTTTTTTTCCAATATAGCCTACAATTCCACACATAAGATTTATTCGTTTTTGTTTCGTCTGCAAAGTTAAATATAATTATTTACATAAAGCTAAGGAAATCTTATTTTATTTGACATAAACATGCTAAAAAATGTTTTTGGGAGCATAATGTTAAAATATCAATTATTTATTGTGCAAAAAGAAAGTGCTTACAAATATAAAAGAATTAGCTTATATGTAATTTCAATTTGTAATATGAATTATTTAAACTGGTTATAATTTGAAAGATATTCATTTGCTTTTCTGATTTAATGTCACATAAAGCAGTATAAAAACTATCTTAATGAAATAAATTATCTAATTTTGCAAAACATTTTAATAGATAAACATCTGTTGTACTGTAATAATGATATTAAAAATGAAGAAACAAGAACTTTTTAACAACCGAGCCAAAGCAACCCCTTACCAACCGGAATACAACCGCATCGGGTTATATGATGCTGCCAACGAACATGATGCCTGCGGAGTGGGTATGTTGGTGAATATTCACGGAGAGAAATCACATCACATCGTAGAATCGGCACTTAAGGTATTGGAGAACATGAATCACCGTGGTGCCGAGGGTGCTGATAATAAAACGGGTGATGGAGCGGGTATCTTGTTACAGATTCCGCACGAGTTTATTCTGTTACAGGGTATTCCTGTACCGGAGAAAGGGCGTTATGGTACGGGGTTATTGTTTCTGCCTAAGCAGGAACAGGACCGGGCGGCCATCTTGAGCATTTTTATTGAGGAAGTGGAGAAAGAAGGGCTTTCGTTGATGCACCTGCGTAACGTACCCACTTGTCCCGATATATTGGGCGAGGCAGCTTTGGCGAATGAGCCGGATATCAAGCAGGTGTTTATTACCGGATTTACCGATGCGGCAACCGCTGAGCAGAAGTTATATATAATAAGGAAGAAGATTGAGAACAGGATACGCATTTCTACCATTCCTTCCCGGAACGACTTTTATATTGTTTCTCTATCAACCCGGAATATTATTTATAAAGGTATGCTTTCGTCGTTGCAACTGCGCAACTACTTCCCCGATTTAACGAACAGCTACTTTACCAGCGGACTGGCATTGGTGCATTCCCGTTTCAGTACCAATACCTTCCCAACCTGGGGATTGGCGCAACCGTTCCGTCTGTTGGCACACAACGGTGAGATTAATACTGTTCGTGGTAACCGGGGATGGATGGAAGCGCGTGAGAGTGTACTCTCCTCTCCTGCTTTGGGCGATATCAAGGAGATTCGTCCCATTGTACAGCCAGGTATGAGTGATAGTGCTTCGTTGGATAATGTGCTCGAGTTCCTGGTAATGTCGGGATTAAGTTTGCCACATGCCATGGCTATGCTGGTGCCGGAGTCGTTCAACGAAAAGAATCCCATCAGTGAGGAACTGAAGGCATTTTATGAATATCATTCTATCCTCATGGAACCGTGGGACGGTCCGGCCGCGCTGTTATTCAGTGACGGACGGTTTGCGGGCGGCATGCTCGACCGTAACGGATTGCGCCCCGCACGCTACCTCATAACTAAGGACGACATGATGGTGGTAGCTTCGGAGGTAGGTGTGATGGACTTTGAACCTTCGGATATTAAGAAGAAAGGTCGCCTGCAACCGGGAAAGATTCTGCTGATTGATACTGAGAAAGGCGAGATATACTACGATGGCGACTTAAAGAAGGAATTGTCACAAGCCAAACCGTACCGCACCTGGCTGGCTACCAACCGCATTGAACTGGACGAGTTGAAAAGTGGCCGCAAGGTAGCAAACCAGGTAGCCAATTACAGTTGTCTGCTGCATGTGTTTGGCTATTCCAAGGAAGATGTAGAGAAGATTATCAGTCCGATGGCTTCTACCGGTGCCGAGCCTACCAGTTCAATGGGTAACGATACACCGCTGGCAATTCTATCGGATAAGCCGCAGTTGCTGTACAACTATTTCCGTCAGCAGTTTGCACAGGTTACCAATCCGCCCATTGACCCCATTCGGGAAGAGTTGGTGATGTCGCTTACCGAGTATATCGGTGCGGTAGGTATGAACATCCTGACTCCCAACGAAAGCCATTGCAAGATGGTACGCCTCAAGCATCCGATACTGAACAATACTCAGTTGGATATACTTTGCAACATTCGCTACAAAGGTTTTAAGACGGTGAAGTTGCCTATGCTTTTTGAAGTATCCAAAGGCAAGGCAGGGTTGCAGGAAGCATTAGCCGACCTGTGCAAGCAGGCCGAAACATCGGTAACAGAAGGAGTAAACTACATTGTACTGAGCGACCGTGACGTAGATGCCGCCCACGCTGCCATCCCTTCGTTATTGGCTGTGAGTGCCGTGCATCATCACCTGATATCGGTAGGTAAGCGCGTGCAAACTGCCTTGATTGTGGAGAGTGGCGAGATACGCGAAGTAATGCATGCCGCTTTGCTGCTCGGCTTTGGCGCCAGTGCCCTGAATCCCTACATGGCATTTGCCGTACTCCAGGAGTTGGTTATCAACCGGGAAGTGCAGTTAGATTATGCTACTGCCGAGAAAAATTACATTAAAGCCATCTGCAAAGGACTGTTTAAGATTATGAGTAAGATGGGTATTTCCACTATCCGCTCGTATCGGGGAGCCAAGATATTTGAAGCTGTGGGGTTGAGTGAAGAGTTAAGTAAGGCTTACTTTGGCGGATTGGCTTCAAGCATTGGCGGCATCCGGTTGGAAGAAGTGGCGAAAGATGCTATGGCTTTCCATCGTAACGGCTTTGCGGATGGACTAAACGGCATGTTACCCAATAAAGGGCTGTACGCTTTCCGCAAAGATGGAGAGCAGCATGCCTGGAATCCCGAAACCATCAGCACCCTGCAACTGGCTACCCGGTTGGGTAGTTACAAGAAATTCAAAGAGTTTACCTCGATTGTAGATGGCAAAGAGGCTCCGATATTCCTGCGCGACTTTCTGGACTTTAAGCGCAACCCTATTTCCATTGACCGGGTAGAACCGGTGGAGAATATCCTGCACCGTTTTGTAACGGGCGCCATGAGTTACGGTTCTATCAGTCGCGAAGCGCACGAGGCCATGGCCATAGCTATGAACAAAATTCACGGACGCAGCAATACTGGTGAAGGGGGCGAAGACCCCGACCGTTTTATTCCGCAGGAAGACGGAACTTCCCTGCGAAGCGCTATCAAACAGGTAGCATCCGGACGTTTCGGGGTTACCACCGAGTATCTGGTAAATGCCGATGAGATACAGATTAAGATTGCCCAAGGTGCCAAGCCCGGTGAAGGCGGACAGCTTCCGGGTTACAAAGTAGACCAGATAATTGCCAAAACACGTCACTCCATTCCGGGTATTTCGCTGATTTCGCCGCCCCCGCATCACGATATATACTCCATAGAGGATTTGGCACAGCTTATCTTCGACTTGAAGAATGTAAACCCCAAAGCTAAAGTAAGCGTGAAACTGGTAGCCGAGAGCGGTGTAGGAACCATTGCTGCCGGTGTGGCCAAGGCTAAAGCCGACTTGATTGTAATCTCCGGAGCCGAAGGAGGAACTGGGGCCTCTCCTGCCTCATCCATTCGTTATGCGGGTATCTCGCCCGAACTTGGTTTGAGTGAAACCCAACAAACTTTAGTGTTGAACGGCCTGCGCGGGCAGGTAATGCTGCAAGTCGATGGTCAGTTGAAGACAGGGCGCGACATTGTACTGATGGCGATGTTAGGAGCCGAAGAATTTGGTTTCGCTACTTCGGCATTGATAGTATTGGGGTGCGTAATGATGCGTAAATGCCACATGAATACCTGTCCTGTTGGGGTAGCTACTCAGAATGAAGAGTTGCGCAAGCGTTTCCGCGGGCACAGTGAGTATTTGGTTAACTTCTTTACTTTCTTAGCGCAAGAGGTTCGCGAATACCTGGCAGAGGTAGGTGTAGAGAAACTGGACGATATAGTAGGACGAACCGATTTGATTCTTCGTAAAACTACGCAAGAAGTTTCTTCCACGAAAAGCGAACTGATTGATTTCAGTCGCCTGTTGGCAAGAGTCGATAATCAGGCAGCCATCCGGCACATTATTAATCAGGAACATGGCATTGCTTCGGTAAAAGACGTAGAGATGATTCATGCGGCGCAGTCGGCCATTGAACGTGGTAAAGAAGTATCGTTGGAGTATGCCATTGCCAATACCGACCGTGCCTGTGGAGCTATGCTTTCAGGAGCTATTGCTGCCAGGTACGGATCCGCCGGTTTGCCCGAGCATACGCTCAACGTGAAGTTTAAAGGCTCTGCCGGACAGTCGTTCGGAGCATTTCTGGTACCGGGTGTAAATTTCAAACTGGAAGGCGAAGCCAACGACTACTTAGGTAAAGGTTTGAGCGGTGGACGTATTGCCCTGCTTCCACCCGTTCGCTCCAACTTTGAAGCCGAAGAGAATACCATTGCCGGTAATACCTTACTGTATGGAGCAACCAGTGGTGAAGTGTATATTAACGGGTGTGTAGGCGAACGATTCGCCGTGCGTAATTCCGGAGCCATTGCCGTAGTAGAAGGTGTAGGCGATCACTGCTGCGAATACATGACGGGTGGACGAGTAGTAGTACTGGGGCATACAGGTCGCAACTTTGCCGCCGGTATGAGTGGCGGTGTGGCATATGTGTGGAATAAGGAGGGAAACTTCGACTATTTCTGTAACATGGAGATGGTAGAACTGTCACTCATTGAAGAAGCCGGGTACCGCAAGGAGTTGCACGAATTGATTCGCCAGCATTACCTCTATACCGGTTCCAAAATAGCCCGTACCATGTTAGATAACTGGAACCATTACATCGATGAGTTTATCCAGGTAGTGCCCATCGAGTACAAGAAAGTATTGCAGGAAGAGCAAATGAAAAAGTTGCAGGTACGCATTGCCGAAATGCAACGTGACTATTAAACCGATAAAAAGAAACTGAAGATATGGGAGATTCAAAAGCATTTTTAAGTATACACCGTCAGGAAGCCGGGTACCGGCCCGTACTGGAACGTATTACCGATTATAGCCAGGTGGAGCAAACGTTGAACACACACGACCGCAAGTTACAGGCTTCCCGCTGTATGGATTGCGGGGTTCCTTTCTGTCATTGGGCTTGTCCGTTGGGTAACAAGCAACCCGAATGGCAGGATGCCTTGTACCGTGGCAAGTGGCAGGAGGCTTATAAGATACTGGCCGATACGTGCGATTTTCCTGAATTCACAGGTCGCATCTGCCCTGCCCTCTGCGAGAAGAGTTGTGTGTTGAAACTATCGTGCGAAGAACCGGTGACCATCCGTGAAAATGAGGCTGCCATTGTAGAAGCAGCTTTTCGGGAGGGCTATGTAGAAGTTATTAATCCGGTACGTAACGGAAAGAAGGTAGCGGTGATTGGTGCCGGTCCTGCCGGGCTGACGGTTGCCAACCAGCTAAACCGCAAAGGATATACGGTGACACTCTTTGATAAAGCCGAAGCACCGGGTGGACTGTTACGCTTCGGTATACCTAACTTTAAGCTGGATAAAGCCGTTATCGACCGCCGCATGGAGTACCTGAAAGCTGAAGGTATTCAATTTGAGATGGGGCAAGAGATAGACCCGCTTCATGTGCCCGGCGGCTTCCATGCGTATTGCTTGTGTATCGGTGCCGAGACTCCACGCGACCTCCCCATCCCGGGACGTGAACTGAAAGGAATACACTTTGCCTTGGAGATGCTGGCACAACAAAACCGCTTAATCGAAGGGCAAACATTCCCTAAAGACCAACTGATAAACGCTAAAGGTAAAAAGGTACTGGTGATAGGCGGTGGCGATACGGGTTCAGACTGTATCGGTACTTCGGTACGTCAGGGAACCGCTTCGGTTACCCAGATAGAGATTCTTCCGCAACCGCCCGAAGGACACAATCCCGATACTCCCTGGCCCCTTTGGCCCAATGTACTGAAAACTACATCGAGCCATGAAGAAGGTTGCACCCGTCGTTGGAGCCTGGCTTCTACCCGCTTTATTGGTAAAGATGGTAAAGTAATCGGTGTGGAAGTAGAAGAGGTAGAATGGCATCCCGATACAGCCACCGGACGAATGGTGATGAAACCCACCGGTAAGAAAGAAATTATCGAGGCTAACCTCGTATTGCTTGCCATGGGATTCCTCAAACCGGAGCAACCTGAACTGCCGGCTAATGTATTTCAGGCGGGCGACTTTGCTACCGGAGCCAGTTTGGTAGTACGTGCCATGGCAGGAGGTCGCAATGTTGCGGATAAAATTGACCGATATTTGGTTAATAATGAGTAATGCATCTGTTAGCGATAAGTGTTTGGTATTGGCGACAGGCATGCTTAATAGCCACTCTAAGCTCTAACTACGGCTATCAATTGTGTAAGCTGCCGATAACAAATTACTTATCACTAAAAGTTGCTATTAGTATAAATAGCTTAAACGATTAATTCCAAATACTCAAAACTATGTGTGGAATAGCAGGAATTTTCAACATACCCGTGCAAACAGAAGAGTTGCGTTGCAAAGCGCTTAAAATGGCACGTAAACTTCGTCACCGTGGCCCCGATTGGAGCGGTGTTTATTGTGGTGGAAGCGCTATCCTGGCGCATGAACGACTCTCTATCGTCGACCCGCAGAGTGGCGGGCAACCTCTTATCAGTCCTGATAAGAAAGTGGTATTGGCTGTCAATGGAGAAATTTATAACCATCGCGATATCCGCGCCCGTTATACCGGTAAGTACAATTTTCAGACGGGTTCCGATTGTGAGGTGATTCTTGCCTTGTATCAGGATAAAGGCATTCACTTCCTTGAAGAGTTGAACGGTATCTTTGCTTTTGCCTTGTACGATGAAGCCCGTGACGAGTTCCTGATAGCCCGTGACCCCATTGGAGTAATTCCTTTGTATATGGGTAAAGATAGTGACGGAAAGGTATATGTGGCTTCGGAGTTAAAAGCATTAGAGGGTTTCTGTGAGAGCTATGAACCCTTCCTGCCCGGTCATTACTATTACAGTGGCGAGGCAACAATGAAACGTTGGTATACCCGGGACTGGACCGCTTATGAAGCGGTGCAACACAACGCTGCTTCTACCCAGGAAGTACGCGAGGCTTTGCAGAAAGCGGTACAACGCCAACTCATGAGCGATGTTCCTTACGGAGTGCTATTGAGCGGCGGACTCGATTCGTCGGTTATATCGGCCATTGCCAAGCAGTATGCAGCCAAGCGCATCGAGACCGATGGGAACAGTGATGCGTGGTGGCCTCAACTACACTCTTTTGCTATTGGGTTAAAGGATGCTCCCGATTTGATAAAGGCACGCGAGGTAGCTCAGTATATTGGTACGGTGCATCACGAAATAAATTATACCATCCAGGAAGGGCTCGATGCGCTGCGGGACGTTATTTACTTCATTGAAACCTACGATGTAACCACGGTACGGGCTTCTACGCCTATGTACTTATTGGCACGTGTTATCAAGTCGATGGGTATTAAGATGGTGCTTAGCGGCGAGGGAGCCGATGAAGTATTCGGTGGTTACCTGTATTTCCACAAAGCACCCCATGCACAAGCCTTCCATGAAGAAACGGTACGTAAATTGTCCAAACTTCATTTATACGACTGCCTGCGTGCCAATAAAAGCCTCTCCGCCTGGGGAGTGGAAGGTCGTGTGCCTTTCTTGGACAAAGAGTTTTTGGATGTAGCCATGCGCCTGAACCCCATAGCTAAAATGGCTCCCGGTAAGGTAATTGAAAAGAAAATTGTGCGCGAAGCCTTTGCTGATATGCTTCCTGAGAGTGTGGTGTGGCGGCAAAAAGAGCAGTTTAGTGACGGTGTGGGATACTCCTGGATTGATACTTTGAAGGCGTTGACTGCCGCTGCGGTAAGTGATGAAGAGATGGCACAAGCTGCCGAACGTTTTCCCATCAACACCCCGATGAACAAGGAGGAGTATTATTACCGCAGTATCTTCGAAGAACATTTTCCCAGTGAGAGCGCCGTTCGCAGTGTGCCCAGTGTACCCAGCGTAGCTTGTTCTACTGCCGAAGCACTTGCTTGGGACGTTGCTTTTCAAAACCTCAACGACCCGAGCGGACGCGCAGTTGCCGGGGTACACGAGGTGGCTTATGAAAACGCATTGTAATAACAACCTATTGTTTTTTTGTTATCTTTGCAGGTAACAAAAAACAATAGCCTTATGACACTGAAAAAACTTCTTGCCGCTACTGCCCTCTGCTTGTTGAGCAGTTATGGTTTTTCCCAAACGCAAGTCATTGCCCACCGCGGTTACTGGAAAACCGACGGTTCGGCTCAAAACAGCATCACCTCTTTATTGAAAGCCGACTCTATTGGTTGTTATGGAAGCGAGTTCGATGTATGGTTGGCTGCCGACGACCAACTGGTAGTTAATCATGACCCGTCTTACGATGGTAAAAATATGGAGCGTTCGCCCTCTACCGCACTTACTGCCCTGCAATTAGATAATGGCGAAACCCTCCCTACCCTTGTCAAGTTCTTGAAAGCTGCCCAATCCCTCCAAACCCATTTGATTTTGGAATTGAAGGCACACAGCAAACCCGAGCGTGAAACGGAAGCGGTGCAGCGCATTGTACAGTTGGTAGAGAAATTGGGATTGCAGAACCGGATGGAGTATATCTCTTTCTCCCTGCATGCAGTGAAGGAGTTTATCA
>JAVBVL010000111.1:0-6647 GCA_031554285.1 Bacteroides sp. | reverse complement strand
TGGCTTGAAGCTGGAAGACTACCGCCTTTTTACCTGGAAAGGGTACGACCCTCATGTAAACCTGGAAGAGCTCGACCACCACGACCAGCTGTACCTTAACGCACAAGGCGATAAGGGACATGCTAAGTTAACGGTCATGGGCCTGGATTTCAACTATCGCTTCAAGAAGCGGTTTACTTTCTCGGCAGAGCTTTCGTATTACCTGCGTGATGCACACTACAAGTACTTTCCCAATAAAGAGTATCAGGTTGTTGAAAGCAAGCTGGGGCTTGGGTATGTGTTTTAAGCCCGTTTATTTGTATCTATCCAATAAGTACTGAGGTATCTTGATCACACAGATATTCAGTCCTACGCCATCTTCAGAAAGCATAGCCGATTGGATGTGAATCTTGGTTCCATCGGCTGAGAAGGTGGGGTGCGGATGGTCTTTGGCAGTTTCCTTGTGTCCTGCCGAGAGCAGAATCAGCTCGCCGGTATGACGGTCGATGAGGTAGATGTCCCGGCTGAAGTTATCGCCTGCCGCCCAATGTCCGTCTGAACTTCCGTTTACATGCCAGAAGCCGCTGCCGAAGGGAATCTGCCCTGCCATAGTAAATTCGCGGGTGCGCAGGTTAACAATGGCGAGTCCGGTTGCTTTCTCACGCGTGCCCGAAGGTCCCCAACCGGGTTCTTGTCCGGGATTCAGCGGGTCGGCTACGTAATTGGGATTCTGGTTACTGAACACCTCTTGTATGGGGCGATGACCCAGGATAGCCATGGCTACCTCATCTTTGGAGATAACGGCTTCGTGAGTTACCCAATCAAACTCCGTTTCGCGGTATACGGGGCGCAGATTGCTACCGTCGGCATTTACCGCCCAGGTTCTTTGCGGCGCCTTACCGCCGGTTTCCCAACAGAATACCACTTCACCGGGCATCCACGGATTGGCTTGTACGTGTCCTGTCTCGAACGCTACAAATACTACATCTTTCAGTTCACCGGTCAGTACGTTGAGGCTCACAATGCCGCTGGGACCTACACCTCCGTACTTGGGACCAAAACGTTCAACAGGCTTCGTACCTTCCGGTAAGCGTGGGGTGGAGTAGTCTCTACCCACTTTGAAATAAACAACATCTTCATTGGCATCCAGGGTGATGTCGCCACCGGCACCCATCTCGGCAGGAATCTGTCCGCACACTCTTTCGTAATGTGCTGGTTTCTTCATGCTGCCTTTTTCGCTATCGGTAAAGACGGCGGTGAGGTCGAGCTCTACAAGCTCATAGGTACGGGGAGCCCGCGGATTGGGAGGTGTTTGTTCTTTTTTTGCCTTGTTTGCTTTTGTTTTAGGTGTTGTATCGACGGTGCGGAGGTAATACATCTTCATCGACTTACGGGCAAGCAACAACTTGCCGGTATAGCTGCCTTCGGTAACCTGCACGATGTCGCCGGTTTCTTCGTTCACGGCGATGGCTTCACCATTGGCGCGCTCTTTCGAGTTGAAGATACACCACTTGCCATCGGCGGTCCACTGACTGTGTGTGGGGTAAGTTTTGCTATCGCCCTTGTTTGTACTGGTGAGGAAAACTAATTCAACACCTGTTTTCGGATCTTTAATTACCTTTCTCTCGGAAGGGAAGCGGTGTCCGAGCTGTGCGGAGGCTGTTATTGAACAAACGAGCCCCAGGAATACCATTGCTTTCTTTGTCATATTGATTAGAGGTTATATAGTTGTATGGCTCAAAGTTAAAAAAAGGAACATATTTAAAAAATAAAATCGTCGCTCCATGCAGGATGGAGCGACGATTTTACATTGTTTGGTACAAAAATGCAGGTTTATTCCTTAGTCAGGATAATGGCGGTACCTCCTCCCGGGGCAAGCGCCAACGGAAGAACGGTTTCGGCAGTAACCTCTTTTTCCTCAATCAGTACCGGATAGGGATTGGTGCGGTAATCGGCACCGGCACCATCGGCAAAGATTTTGGCTTTGTAAGTGGTTCCTGCATCGAGGAATGCCAACGGCAGTTCAGTGGTGCGGGTATCGGCGTTGGTGATGCTGCCTACAAACCAACTGTCGCTGTTGCGGTCCTTGCGGGCTATGGTAACGTACTTGCCAATTTGGGCTTCGGGTACTACAGTCTTTGCCCAGTTGGTGGGGCAGGAAGTAATAAACTCAAACGCCGGATTGCCTTCGTAGCTCTCAATCATATCTGAAGCCATTTGCAGCGGACTGAACAGGATAACGCTCAGTGCCAGTTGCTTGGCAAGGGTGGTTTGCACACGGGTGTTGGGATATACGGGGTTCTCAAACTTGAACGTACCGGGGGTGAAGTCCATCGGGCCTGCCAGTCCGCGGGTAAAGGGAATAATAGTGGTATGTTCCGGCGGGTTACCGCCATCCGCCGACCAGGCATCGTACTCTTGTCCGCGCACCCCTTCCTGTGTCATCAGGTTGGGATAGGTGCGTTGCAAACCGGTGGGCATGGAGGGCTCGTGGTTATCAATCATCACGTGGTAGCGGGCAGCCGTTTCAATAACCTTGCGGTAGTGGCGTACACCGTACTGGCTGTTAGGCCACTCTTTGTGGTCGAGCTTCGGGTTTACATATCCCGTCTTTACTGAATTGATATCCAAACGTTGGCACAGGGCGAAGGCGCTGTCGAGCTGTGCTTCGTAGTTTTGCGTGGCGCCGCCGGTTTCGTGATGACCAATGAGGCGTACCCCTTTAGAGGCGGCGTATCGGGTAATCTTTTCTATATCGAAATCGGGGTAGGGTTGCGTAAAGCTGAAGAGGTGCCCATCGGCAGTCCAGTCGCCGTCCCAACCTTGGTTCCATCCTTCAACCAATACACCGGCAAATCCGTGCTTGGCGGCAAAGTCGATGTAACGCAGGGTATTGGCGGTGGTAGCTCCGTGCTTGGGGCCTTGTCTCCAACTGTATTTCTCCATGTGTATGGCCCACCAGATACCGATGTAACGTCCCGGTTCAATCCACGACGTATCTTCGATGCGGCAGGGTTCGTTGAGGTTGAGCATGAGGCGTGAGAGCAACAGCTCGCCGGGTGTTTGGGCAACAAGAATGGTACGCCAGGGGCTGACGAAGGGTGTTTGTGCAAATACCTTCTCGCCGGTAGACCACGGGGTGAGGTCGGCTTTAAGTACTGTGCTGCCTTTCTGCAAAGCCAGGTTCAGTCCGGCATAATCGGTAAGGTTGGCTTCGTGGATGGTAAGGTAGAGGTTACTGCCTGCCTGCATGGTGAGCGGGGTACATACGGTATCTAATTGGCTCACGGGAGCGGGTTTGTACAATCCTTCGAAGAAGTTGGTGCGGGTGGGGATTGACCAGGCAACGGGATTGCCTGCCACGGCAAACTCGGTAAGCTCATCCATGATGGTGAACGCTTCCAGGTTGGGTTGTTCGGGGAACACGTAGCGGAAACCTACTCCATCGTTGAATACACGGAATACCACGGAGAGCTTTCTTTGAAGTCCGTTGTTTTCTTCCAAATCAATGGTGAGTTGGTTGTAGGTATTGTCTGCCGTTAACTCCTCGCCCCAGGGTTGGTTCCATGTTTCACTGAACGATGAGGGAGTAGCTTTTATCAACCGGAAGTTACGGCTGAAGTCGCCCTCTTTCAAGGTGAATCCCAAAAACGACTTATTGACGATTGCCGTATCGTTGCGTTGAACGGTGTAGAATAGCCGTCCCTCTTCCATTCCTACATCTACCCGTATACAACCGTCAGGTGAGTCGACTGTCATCGGCGGCTTCGCGGTACAGGCTGTCAATGCGAGCACAACGGTGAGTAATAAACTTTTCAATGCTCTGTTCATAGTACTTACAATGTTTATTTCAGTTTCTTGCGAAGCATCCAGATAACCCCCGTAAGGGCGAGGATGAGCAACGCCATCGCACCGTAGGCAATACCCTCGGTAACATGAACGCTCTTTGGGTCGAAGCGCATCTCAATGGTGTGCTTACCTGCCGGTACATAAAGTGCGCGCAGAATGTAGTCGGCACGGGCTATGTTGGCAGGTTGTCCGTCGATGGTAGCTTGCCAGCCGGGGTAATACACTTCGGAGAATACCACCACACCGTCTTTCGGGGCATTAGCCTCGTACACTAAGCGGTTAGGCTCGTAGGTGGTGAGGCGGATGGTAGCGAGTGAATCCTTGTATCCTTCGGTAACACCGTTCAATGCCGTTTTGAATTGGGCATCTACCACAGCAGTCTCGGTGGGGAGTATCTCGCGCAGGGCGGCTATCTCTTCGTTGGCATCGTTTACATACTGTACCTTATCAACAAACCAGGCATTGCCGTAGGCATACGGGTTTTCAATGGGTACGGTTTGCCCCTTTTGTCCGGTAGGGAAGATAAGGTATTTGGTGTTGAGCATGTTAATTACGCGGAACTTGTTGGCATCGAGGCTATCCATTTGTCCGCCGGCTGCTGCAACGTCCTTGTACAACGTGCCCATCTCCGGCGAGATGTAATAATCAATCATGTCCTGATAACGACGCAGTTTCACGGCGCTGTATCCCCCTACACTCTTGTGCCAGTACGAGGTATTGTTTTCCTGGAAAGTACTGCCGGCAAAGTTCAGTACACGGTAATCCAAGGAGGTATCACGCAGGATGTATTCATCCGTTTGAGTTTTATTGAATGTTTCAGTCTGCTGTGATTTAGGAACAAACATCTCATCGTTCAGGTAACGCTTGTTTACCCCCCACATATCTGCCAGGCAGAGTACGGTGATACCGGCTACCATCCAAGCTGCCTTCATCTTACCATAGCAGTAGAGCGCCAGGAGTGCGCAACCAATTACAATCACAAAGAAGCTACGCCAGGCGTCAGAGGTTACCATACCTACACGCATCTCTTGCAGGTTAGCCAGTACGGGAGCCAGGTGCTCGGCAGGCAGACCGTTCTGCAAAGCCATTTTTTCGTGTATGGTTACATAATCGGAGAAGAATACACCCGGTGCCACGGCTATAATCAATGCCACACCGGCGGTGAGTGCCAGACTAATGAGGGTAGCGTTCCGTTTCTCTTTCAGCAGAGCAGCAGGGTTCTCGATAATCTCTTTCAACGCAAATACGGCCAACAACGGGATGGTAAATTCGGCAATAACCAGAATAGACGATACGGCACGGAACTTGTTATACATAGGTATAAAGTCGATGAAGAAGTCCGTCAGTCCCATAAAGTTTTTACCCCATGCAAGCAGGATGGAGAAGATGGTAGCTCCCAGTAACGCCCATTTCATCGGACCTTTTACGATGAAGCATCCCAGAATGAACAGGAACAGTACGAAAGCACCTACATACACCGGTCCCCGTGTCATGGGCTGGTCGCCAAAATATTGGGTAAACTGTGAATACAATTCCGTGTATGCCGGGTTGGCCTTTTCCATGGCTTTCTCGTTGTATGAGAGTGGGTCCGAAATACCCCCTTTTACATTAGGCACGAGCAAAGTCAGCGTTTCGCCGATACCGTAGCTCCATTGGGTAATGTAACTGCGTTCCAGTCCGCTATCCGTTTGGTCGGCAGGATTTGTTTCGCTCTTCAATTCGCTCTTGCCACGCATGGTTTCTTTACTGTACTCATACGTATGGTACAGGTTAGGCAGGTTGATAGCCACACCAATCAGGGCAGCTACTACCAATACGCCGCTTGCTTTGAAGAAATGCGGCAGCTCTTTGTTACGCAACGCCTCTTCAAAATAAGCCCCGGCAAGGAACAGAATCACGAACAGGAAGTAGTACGACATCTGTACATGGTTAGACTGTATCTGCATGGCCAGGAAAAGCGCCGTGAGGATACCTCCAATCAGGTATTTCTTGCGATAAGCCAATACAATTCCCGCCATCGTAGGCGGTATGTAGGCCAGGGTAACAAACTTCCAGATGTGCCCCGCCTGTATCAGGATGAAGAAGTACGAGGAGAATCCCCAGATTACTCCACCCAAGGCCGAGAGCCCCGGCGATAAGCCGAAGGCGCGCAACAGGATGTAGAACCCGAGCATCATCACAAACGTGAGCCATACATAGCTGGGCAGGTACAAGCGGTACACGTTTTCTACAAACTTAACCGGCTCGGTAGAGTCGTAACTGGGCGATATCTGGTAGGTGGGCATACCTCCGAAGAGGGAGTTAGTCCACCGGGTACGTTCACCGGTACGTTCGTGATACTCTTTAGCCTCTTGTCCGGCTCCTGCACCGGCTACGGTGTCGTGCTGAAACAAGATACGGCCTTCGGTGTCTGCCGGGAAAAAGTATACAAACGATACAAGGATAAATGCCAGAACGGCGATTAGGTCGGGTAGAAAACGTTTCATGTTATTAATATCTATAATGTTCTGCTTTATACGGGCCGTCAACCGATACTCCGATGTAGTCGGCCTGGGCAGTGGTGAGCTTGGTAAGCTTCACACCAATCTTTTCGAGGTGCAGGCGGGCTACTTCTTCGTCCAGGTGTTTCGGTAGACGGTATACATCTACTTCGTACTTCTTGTTGAAGAGTTCAAGCTGAGCCAGCGTTTGGTTGGTAAACGAGTTGCTCATTACGAACGACGGGTGACCGGTAGCACATCCGAGGTTCACCAAACGTCCGTCGGCCAGCAGGATAATGCTGTGTCCGTCCGGGAAGTAATAGCGGTCTACCTGCGGTT
>JAVBVL010000043.1:0-3330 GCA_031554285.1 Bacteroides sp. | reverse complement strand
ATTACTACCAACCGACCTCCCGGTCGCAATGCTTCCGTAGCTGCTTCCAACATCTCTTTCAAGGCCTCCATTTCCTGGTTTACCTCGATGCGCAAGGCTTGGAATACTTTAGCCAGTTCCTTCTTCTCCCGTTCGCGACCGAAGAAAGGCTTGATTACTTCCAAAAACTCGCCAATGGTTTCAAATGGTTGTTTGGCGCGTGCCTTTACCAACGCTGAGGCGAGTTTGCGACTGTTTTTCAATTCGCCATACAAGTACAGTACATCTGCCAACCGTTCCTCGTCATAGGTATTCACAATATCGGCTGCCGTCATCCCTGCCCGTTTGTTCATGCGCATATCCAGTGCCCCGTCAAAGCGGAACGAGAATCCCCGCTCGCTGTCGTCAAAGTGGTGCGACGATACGCCCAGGTCGGCAAGGATGGCATCCACCTGCTCCACATTGTGGTAGCGCAGGAAGTTACTCAGGTAGCGGAAGTTGCTGCGTACAAAGATAAAATGCGGGTCGTTCACGATGTTGCGTTCGGCATCCTCGTCCTGATCGAAGCCCAACAGACGGCCTTTGCCGCTCAACCGCGAAACAATCTCCCGTGAATGTCCGCCTCCGCCAAAAGTTACGTCTACATACGTTCCTTCCGGTTGTATATCCATGGCATCCACGCTTTCTTTGAGCAACACCGGCACATGATATGTCAATTCTTTTTCCATCCGTTACTCTTTTATCACTTTTCCCATAATCTCTTCCAGGGCTGCACCAAACTCTTCGGCGGGCATAAACGGCTGTTCGGCACGTTCTTTGGGCCACACCTCAATTTTATCATCTACGCCAATAAAGCGCACTTCCCCGCAGATGCCTGCCAGTTGCAGGTATCGCTTGGGTATCAGGATACGTCCGTTGCTATCGGGGGTTATTACCTCCACATCGCTTACAAACTGTCTGAAAATCAGTTGGTGTTGGCTGTTCCATTTGCTGAGGCGGCTGCGTAGTTCATTCAATTCTTCTTCCCAAACGCTTTCGGGGTATAGAACCAGGCAGTCCTGGAAAACGTCTTTCCGCATCACAAGCTTATCTTCGGAGGCCGATTGTAGTTGCTTCCTGAATCCGGCGGGGATAAAGACTCTTCCTTTCTCGTCCGCGCGTGCTTCTATGTTACCAAAAAAACGCATAAATCACCTTATTATATATAATCGCCGTAAAAGTATGAATTTCCCCACAATTCTCCACAATAATCCACATAAATATTTTTAATAAGTTTTCAACAGGTGGGCGATAGCTAATTTTTATTACTTTTGCTCCCCGAACAAGCACAAATCAATACATGGAACACTACATTTACCTCCAAATAGCCGCTGCGCAAGAATTCTTTTTAGGCGGAGCCTTTTTGTTTCTCCGTTCACGGGGTAACCGTGCCCGTAGGTTGCTGGGTTGTCTTTTCTTGCTGAATAGCCTGAACATAGCGCTACGTACCGTTCTGGCGCCTCCCGAAACCTTTGCCGGGCTCAAACAAACGTTTTTTTCGCCAACCATAGTTCTTCTCGGAGCATCTATCATTATCCAGATGACGCTGTATATTATCGAGGTAATACGTCCCGGTTGGATGGGGTGGAAGCGTGCCTTTTACCTGATTCTTCCCTGGATAGGTAGCGGTTTATTTTACTTTCTTACCTTACGTATTCTGGGCGAGCCTGCGCGTAAGCTCACCGGTTGGGCCGATTTGTGGCAACATATCGGCGAGTTCAACGTATGGTTCCGCTTCGTGCTGCTTGCCGTGACCACGAGTTACATTGGTGTAATACATTGGGTTGTGATTCGTTATCGTTCGTATTACGAAGAGTGGTGTGCCCGTAACTTTGCCGAGCCCGAAGCGATGAACCTGGCGTGGATGCAGAGGTTTGCCTGGGGGTTGGTAATTGTTACGCTGCTTTACTTTGGCGTGTTGTTCAGAGTATGGGATCCCATTTTCGAGATACACCAGGTGTGCTTTATGCTTACCATTGGTTATCTTATCTACAAAGCACTGTTTCATAAGAACCCTTACCCCGAGCGGTTCTTTGCCGCTACCATGAACGAAGCCGCTGCCGAGGCGGAAGCATCAGAGGCCGACATGGCGGCAAAAGTTAGCGAAGAGCAGTTTCTCCGGATGTTACCCGGCTATGTGCAGCAGGTAGAAACGTGGATGGAAACCGCCAAGCCCTATCTGCGGAGCGATTTCCAACTCATAGATACAGGAGAGGTGTTGAAACTGAACCGCACTTATTTTTCCCGGATTTTTAATGAGGGGATGGGTGGAAGTTTCAGTCAGGTGGTGCAACGCTACCGGGTAGAGCGAGCCAAGGAGATGCTCCGGGAAGAGCCCGAAACGGGTATTGAAACCATTGCATCCAAGTGTGGATTTGCCACCCTCTCTTCGTTTTACCGAACATTTCAGAAGCATACCGGTATGACTCCCGGGGAATACCGGAAGCTGTGATGTGTCAAAAGCCTCCATTTCATCGAGAAATAATTCTTTTTTCCTTCGTTTTACTCCCCGGCTGTTGTGTAATTAAATAGCCGTTTTTTGAGACTTTGTACAAAATAGGAAGTCGTTTGTACGAAATAGGAAGTGTTTGCACTTATCTTTGCTGCGCAAAATAACAGCAAGTCTACTTACAATGAACAAAGAACAGTATTTGGCTCCCGCCATCGAAGTAATCAAACTGGATAGCGAAGGAACCACCTCGGTAATTCCAACCAGTGGTGGCGGAAGCATCAATAAGGGCGAATGGCCTAATGGTGAATTTTCGCGAAGTAATTATGTCGACGGAGGCTTTGCCAACGATGTAGAAGAAATGGTTAATAACCTCTTTACCGTACAACCATGACGCACACACGCACACCTCTTGCTACCCTTGCCACAGTGGCGGTGGTAGCCCTGCTCAACGCATGCAGCAACGATAACTACACAACTGGCAAACAAGGCCGTACGGGCGAGTTGATTACCATCACTGCTAGCCAAGGTACTGCCGATAACACAGCCGGCACTCGCCTCACCCACGCAGATGGCAATCCTTTGGCAACCAATGGTAAGATGACCATTCAATGGACGGCCCCTACCAATGCGGATACCGATGACGCCTTTATGCTGTACGACTCCGAGGGGGGCATTCTCTTCACTATTCAAAGTGTTGCCGATGGTGGCACTACCGCTACCTTCCAAGGGCAGAAACCGAAAGACGGCGATACCTATAAAGCCTTTTATCCCGCTCATAAAGCGAAAGATATCGAAGGCAACCCACTTCCCTGGGACGATTGTGTATTCGATATGACCGGGCAGAAGCAAACCGGAGACAA
>JAVBVL010000066.1:0-21791 GCA_031554285.1 Bacteroides sp. | reverse complement strand
TCCGACCCGGACGCTTGCCGTGTGGGCGACGACTTCTACATGACATCCTCCAGTTTTAACTGCCTGCCCGGCTTGCAGATACTGCATTCCAAGGACTTGGTAAACTGGACTATCATTGGCGCTGCGGTTCCTAATGCGCTGACTCCCATTGAAACTCCCGAACGTCCGGAACACGGTAACCGCGTGTGGGCACCGGCTATCCGCCATCATAACGGAGTGTTCTATATTTTCTGGGGAGATCCCGACCAGGGTGCTTTCATGGTAATGGCACGCGACCCGAAAGGCCCGTGGACAGAACCCGTACTGGTAAAAGCCGGTAAAGGCATTATCGATACCTGTCCGTTGTGGGACGAGGACGGCAAAGTATATATGGTACACGCGTATGCAGGCAGCCGCGCCGAGTTGAAAAGTGTCATCGCCATCTGCGAGTTGAACCGTCAAGCTACCGAAGCCATTACGCCATCGCGCATTGTATTCGATGGCCATGAAGCACACCAAACCTGCGAAGGTCCTAAGTTTTATAAGAAGAACGGTTACTACTACATTTTCCATCCGGCAGGTGGCGTACCTACAGGCTGGCAGGTAGTACTCCGCTCTAAGAATGTGTACGGCCCGTACGAGTGGAAAACCGTATTGGCACAAGGAAAGAGCCCCGTTAACGGTCCGCACCAAGGTGCCTGGGTAGATACACAAACCGGCGAAGACTGGTTTCTGCACTTCCAGGACGTAGGTGCATACGGCCGACTGGTACACCTGCAACCTATGAAGTGGGTAAATGATTGGCCCGTTATCGGCGTAGATAAAGACGGCGACGGTTGCGGCGAACCTGTAATGACGTATAAAAAACCGAACGTAGGAAAGACTTACCCCATCTGCACCCCACAGGAAAGCGATGAGTTCGATGGTTATACCCTCTCTCCGCAATGGCAATGGCATGCCAATATCAACGAAAAGTGGGCGTATTATGCAGGCGACCAGAGTTTTGCCCGTCTCTACTCCTACCCGGTGGTACCCGAGTACAAGAGCTTGTGGGATGTAGCCAACCTGTTGCTGCAGAAAACTCCGGCAGATAACTTCACCGCTACAATGAAACTTACCTTTAAGCCGAGCGACAGATACAAAGGCGAACGTACCGGACTCCTGGTTATGGGATTGGATTATGCCGGACTTATTCTGGAAAATACCGACAACGGCTTAACTCTGTCGCAAGTAGAATGTCCCAAAGCCGACCGTGGCGGTGTGGAACAAGTACATGCTTCTACCGGATTGAAAGATAATACCATCTACCTGCGCGTGAAGTTTACCAATACCGGCAAGAAAATTAAAACCAGTGAAGGCGGTAACGACCTCATTGTAACATGCGATTTCAGTTACAGCGCAGATGGCAAGAAGTTCCAACCGCTGGGCAAACAGTTCCAGGCCAAAGAAGGCAAATGGATTGGGGCCAAGGTAGGAACCTTCTGTACGCGTCCTGCCATCAAGACTAACGACGGGGGTTGGGCAGATGTAGACTACTTCCGCATCACGAAAAACCAGTAAATGAATCCCTGAAAATATGATCATATCATATTTTCGGATTATCATATAAAACGGCGATATTACATGATAATATCGCCGTTTTATATGATAAGAGTTTGGACGTAAAAGGCTACCTTTGCGCCATGAAAAAGCTAATTATATTCGATTTAGACGGAACCCTGCTGAACACCATTGCCGACCTGGCGCATTGTACCAATTACGCCTTGCAGCAGTTAGGTTATCCCACCCATCCCATCGAGGCATACCCCATGATGGTAGGCAACGGCATCAACAAGTTATTTGAGCGTGCTTTACCCGAGGGGGCAAAGAGCGAAGAGAATGTGTTGCGCATGCGCGGAGAGTTTCTGCCTTATTATGATGTGCACAATGCCGATTATACCATGCCCTACCCCGGCATTCCCGAACTGTTACACACCTTGCAGAATCAAGGAAAGTTGTTGGCGGTTGCCTCTAACAAGCATCATGCCGCTACACAGAAGCTGATTGCACAGTACTTTCCCACCATACAATTTGCCGCCGTCTTCGGTCAGCGCGAAGGCATTGCCGTAAAACCCCACCCTGCCATTGTACATGATATACTGAAAGCTACCGGCACTACAACTGTCGAAACATTGTATGTAGGCGATTCGGGAGTAGACATGCAAACCGCCTTGAATGCTCAAGTAACTGCCTGCGGGGTAACCTGGGGTTTCCGCCAACGGGCAGAACTTGAATCGTTCAATCCGGCATTTATAGTAGATGCCCCCGAAGAGATTCTCGCTGCTACTGTCTGACTACTGTTTGGTTTGTTCCGCCACAATATCTTTCACCAGATAATGCAGGTACATTTCCAGGTTGGTGTACTGTTTACCGGGATCTACCGTCTTTGCGTTTCCATCCGAAGCATCGTTGGGGTTGAGTCCGAAACGTTTCTCCCACTCATCGGGAATGCCGTCTTTGTCGGTATCCACCGGAACGTCGCCCGTTTTATAGGTAGGCCATCCGCCCACATCGGTTTGCGAATCGATTAATCCTTTCTTGTTGCCGATGCTGCTTGTGTAGGTATATGTTTTGGTAGTTACTTCCTTGGCAATGCGCACATCTACGGCATCACGTACCAAAGAGGCTCCGGCTAATGCCGTAACCTTGGTATAAGCTACCGCCGCACTATGAGTGGTTACTGCAGGTACGGTAAACTCTGTCGTCGACTTCAACTCTTCTTTCTTCTTATCAGTAGGCTTCGGTGTAATTCCCTGCCAGTTATCATTGGTAACAGCCGTGCTCTCATCGACATAATTACCCGCTACGTAAAACACGCCCCATACTCCTTCGGGCTGACTATTCTTACCATCATCGGGGTAAGGTTGGAAGATACGTGCCCGGTTAGACGACTCTGGTCCGGGTTTATAGTAGTTATTCACAAAATTATAACTACCACCTTCGCCGGCATACCCGGTATTAGAACCCCAATTGTACACCACATTGTTACGGAAGTCTACCAACTCCTGCGCAGGCAAGTTGCTGTACCGGCTTCCGCACATCCTCGGGTTGCGGCTGTCGTGATGCGCCAACAGGTTGTGATGGAAGCTTGCGGTCTTTCCTCCCCAGATACCTCCATATCCATGACTATCCTTGCTATGTACTGAATTGGTCAGGCTCTCTGCCACCATACACCATTGCATGGTAAAGTCGGTATTGTCATAAAAAGAACTGCATTCATCGATGCTCCAACTCATCGAGCAGTGGTCTATAATTATATTCTTATGCCGGCGACCCCACAAAGCATCGCCTTCGGCTTTCTTCTCGTCACCCAAACGGAAACGCATAAAGCGGATAATCACATTATCGGCATCCACAAAAGTAGGATAGTTCTTGATGCAGATACCATCGCCCGGAGCCGATTGCCCTGCAATAGTTAAATCACCATTCTTTATATTCAGATTACTGTTCAACGCAATAACACCCGACACTTTAAACAGAATGGTCCGCTTGCCCGATTGGTTAATTGCCCAACGCAAGGTTCCTTCACTATCGGTATCTTGAAGCGAAGTTACATAAAGCACCTTACCCTCACGACCTCCGGTAGTCTTCGCCCCTCCTCCTTCGGCACCGGGAAAGGCAGCGAACGTTACCGCATCCATTTTCTCGATGGGTGTTACAGGAGTTTCGGGAGTAACAGGAGTAACAGGAACATCCGGTTCATCCTTATCAGCGGGAGTATCGCCCGAACAGGCAACCAAGCTTACCATACCAACGAGCATCCAACCTAAAAGCATTTTTGTATTCATCATTCAACTATTTTTTAGTAGTACAAAAATAGGTATTGCCCTACATGCAGGGTGGGAATAATTGTCTTTTAAGCCTCGAAAAATTATCTTTTTAAGATACTTAGCTAAAAACAAGGTCAAAAAGTTAATACTTACAGACAAAACAAAAAGTACTACGGTAAAAACAAATATTACACATATCTTTTTTAAGACCTATCTATTTTTGCATCGATAAATTAACACAAAATGTGGGTACGATGGTACTCTTTGAAACTATTAGTATTTACCAATTTAATAAAATGCAAAGAATGTCTAACAATTTGAGAAACATGCGCGCCATGCTGCTAATGATTATCGCAGCGATATCGCTCAGCGTATCAGCGCAAACGATTACCTTAAGCGGTAACGTGAAAGACACGACCGGGGAGCCGATTATCGGAGCCTCCATTGTAGAAAAGGGAAATACCTCTAACGGTACTATTACCGATTTGGATGGTAATTTCACTTTAAAAGTATCGTCAAAAGGTACAGTGATTGTTTCGTACATCGGTATGAAAACACAAGAAGTTGCTGTATCCGGACAAAGCAAAATCGTTGTAACATTGGCCGATGACGCCAAGGCTTTGGACGAAGTGGTTGTTATCGGTTACGGTACAGCGAAACGTAAAGACCTTACAGGTTCAGTATCATCAGTAAGTGCCGACGCTATTGCATCTGTTCCGGTTGCATCGGCAGCCGAAGCCATTACAGGTAAGATGGCCGGTGTACAGGTTACTACTACCGAAGGTTCTCCTGATGCCGAAATGAAGATTCGCGTACGTGGTGGTGGTTCTATTACCCAATCAAACGAGCCGTTGTACATTGTCGACGGTTTCCCCGTAGCTACAATCTCGGACATTGCTCCTACCGACATTGAATCAATCGACGTATTGAAAGATGCTTCTTCAACTGCTATCTACGGTTCACGTGGTGCTAATGGTGTAATCATCGTTACTACCAAGAGCGGTAAAGAAGGTAAAGTAAACGTAGGTTACAATGCTTACGTAGGCTGGAAGAAGATTGCCAAGACGCTCGATGTACTTTCTCCGTACGATTATGCCAGCTGGCAGTATGAGCACGCTATGCTTCAAGGTAAGCCCGAAGCATACACTAAATTCTTTGGCAACTACCAGGATATGGATTTGTACAAGGAAGTGGGTGCTAACGATTGGCAGGATCAAATCTTCGGTCGTACCGGATTTACCTTCAACCAAAACTTGAACATCAATGGTGGTAGCGATAAGATCAAGTATTCTTTCAGCTACAACCACATGGACGAAAAGGCTATCATGATTCTGTCGGGTTACAAACGTGATAACTTGAGCTTGAAGTTAAACAGCAAACCCAACAAGCAAGTAACTATCGATTATTCGGTACGCTACTCGAAAACACAAATTGATGGTAGTGGTACTAACGAACAAAACGAAGTATCATCGGCCGACTCTCGTTTGAAGAACATCATGGCTTATGTTCCGTTCCCGGTAAGCGGCTTGACCGACTCGGGCGATACAGACCCTGACTTCAACTTGCAACACCCAAGAGAGTTAGTACAAGACAACAACAGTAGCAAAACGCGTACTCAATTCAACATGAGTGGTGGTGTTACCTGGGAAGTAATCAAGAACCTTCGCCTGAGATCAGAAGTTGGTTTGGATAACTACCGCAGCGACGACAGCCGTTTCTATGGTACTACTACCTATTATGTAAAGAACGTTCCGTCGAGCGAAAACCAAGGTTTGCCGGCTATCATCTTCACTAAAACAGCACGTAACACATTCCGCAACACCAATACTATTAACTACGACTTCAAGAAACTTCTTCCGGAAGCTCATAATTTAAGTGTTTTGGCCGGTCAGGAATACATTATCACTAAAGAAGAAGCTTTGACTTCGGCTGTACATGGTTTCGAAAAATCGTTTACTTTCGAACAAGCCAACAACCTGTCGGCAAGTGGTAAACCCTATTCTATTGACAATTACTTGTCACCTGATAACAAACTGTTGTCGTTCTTCGGCCGTATTAACTACGACTACCTGAGCAAGTATATCTTCAGCGCTACATTCCGTGCCGACGGTTCTTCTAAGTTTGCCCGTGGCAACAGATGGGGTTACTTCCCCTCAGCAGCTTTGGCTTGGCGTGTATCTTCTGAATCGTTTATGGAAGGTACTAAAGAATGGTTAGATGACATGAAATTACGTGTAAGCTACGGTACTGCCGGTAATAACAACATTCCTTCGGGACAACTTATTCAGGAATACCGCGTAGCTACTACTTCATGGGTAAATGACTTCAACAGCTATTGGGCTCCTACCAAGAGAATGGCTAATCCCGATTTGAAATGGGAAACTACTGTTACCCGTAACATCGGTTTGGACTATACTATGTTCAACGGTCGCTTGAGCGGATCGGTTGAAGCATACTTGAACAACACCAAAGACCTGTTGATTGAGTTCCCCACTGCAGGTACAGGTTACGATACTCAATACCGTAACATGGGTGAAACTGAGAACAAGGGTATTGAAGCATCTATCAACTGGGTAGCTATCGATAAGAAGAACGTAGGTTTGAGCATCAGCGCCAACATCGGTTTCAACAAGAATAAGGTAAAATCACTGGGACAAATGAGTAAAATCTCAGGTGAATCAGGATGGGCTTCTACTGAAGTAGGTACTGACTACTGGATTGAAGTAGGTGGTTCTATCGGTCAGATGTATGGTTACAAGAGCGATGGCCGTTATGAAGTATCCGACTTTGAAGGTTACAACGCAACTACCAACACTTGGACTCTTAAAGCTGGTGTAGCCGATAGCTATGACGTAACTAACGTAAAAGCTCGTCCGGGTGGTATGAAGTTGGCTAACACCGATGGTTCGGCAGATAACAAAGTAACCATTGACGATAAAACAATTATTGGTGATGCCAACCCGTTACACACCGGTGGTTTCACTTTGAATGGTCGCCTGTATGGTTTCGATTTATCGGCTAACTTCAACTGGAGCTACGGTAACGACGTTTATAACGCAAACAAAATTGAATATACCTCTACCAGCAAGTACAACTCACGTAACTTGATTTCAATTATGGCAACAGGTAACCGTTGGACCAACCTTTTGGCAGACGGAACCATTTGTAACGATCCTACTATGTTGGCCGAGATGAACAAGAACACCACCATGTGGTCACCGTATGTAGGTCGCTATGTATTTAGTGATTGGGCTGTAGAAGATGGTTCATTCCTTCGTTTGAATACATTGACTTTGGGTTATACCCTGCCTAAGGCACTTACCAGCAAAGTAAAAGTACAGAATTGCCGTTTCTATGTAACCGGATACAACGTATTCTGCTGGACTAACTACAGTGGTTTCGATCCTGAAGTTTCTACCCGTCGTAAAACAGGTTTAACTCCGGGCGTTGACTACTCAGCTTATCCGAAGAGCCGTTCTATCGTCTTTGGTTTGAATTTGAATTTCTAATGCTTTTTAAACAATTACACAATGAAAAAAATATTATATAGCTCACTATTGGCCTTGTCGCTTGCCGGAGTCATGACTTCCTGCGAAGACACATTAGATGCGCCTACCAAATCGTCGATGGACGAATCGGTTATCTTCTCTACCCCTGGTTTGGCAGAAGGTGCTATCGCGGGTGTTATCCAATCATTCTGCGAAACGAACTCGTACCGTGGACGTTTCCTGGTACATTACGGTAACAATACCGACTGTGAAATTACCAACAGTTTGAAAACGACCACAGGTGATGCTGCCCGTTTGGCTAACTACTCTACACTGCCTACCAACGGACAGATGAATACCGATAACAATGCCTGGGCTAAGTTTTACGAAGGTATTGAACGTGCCAACCTGGCTATCCGCGGTATCCGTACTTACGGTAACGTAGAAAGCAATAAGGAAATGGCTCAAATCCTGGGTGAGATGCTTACCCTGAGAGCTGTTGTGTACAGTGACTTATTGAAGGCCTGGGGAGATGTTCCCGCTCGTTTTGAACCGGTAAACTCTGAAACAGTATATTTGGCTAAGAGCGACCGCGATGTTATTTACAAACAATTGTTGGCCGACCTGGAAGAAGCTGCCGAACTGGTAGCATGGCCCGGTGAAACTGCAGTAACCAAATCGACCGAACGTGTGAATAAAGCATTCGTAAAAGGTTTGCGTTCTCGTTTGGCTTTGGCTGCCGGTGGTTATGCACTGCGCATGGATGGTACTGTTCGCAAGAGCACCGATCCTGAATTGGCATCAGACAAGATGTACGCTATTGTAAAGAAAGAGTGTTTGGATGTTATCAACAGCGGTACTTGTAAATTGCAAGGTTTTGAGGAAGTATTCACAACCCTCTGCGCTGAGAAATGCGAAGCTGGTTTGGAAGCCTTATGGGAAATCCCCTTCAGCGAAGGTCGTGGACGTGTTATCTTTGACATGGGTGTAAAACACACCACTGTAGATAAGTACACACAACAAAACAAGGGTGGTACCAATGGTCCTAATGCAGCTGTGTTCTATGACTATGATGTGAACGACGTTCGTCGTGACGTTACTTGTGTTCCTTACGAATGGACCGACGGCAAACAAGTTCCCACCAACATGAACAAGATGTACTATGGTAAATACCGTTACGAATGGTTGAAGCGCGTGGTAACATCTTCTAACGACGATGGTTTGAACTGGTTGTATATGCGTTATGCCGACGTAGTACTGATGGCTGCCGAAGCAATTAACGAACTCGAAGGTCCGGCTGCTGCTGCTCCTTACTTCAAAATGATTCGTACCCGTGCATTCCCCGGCAACGCTGCTAAGGTTGATGCTTATATGACTCAAATCAGCGCAAGCAAAGATGCTTTCTTCAACGCCATTGTTGACGAACGTGCTTTGGAATTCACCGGCGAAATGTTGCGTAAAGGCGACTTGATTCGTTGGAATCTGTTAGGAAGCAAGATTGAAGAAGCTAAGGGTAAGTTGAAACAACTGGAAAACAGAGAAGGTAAATATGCCGCTCTGCCTAAAAAGATTTACTATCAAACTGCTGCCGATGGTGAAAAGGTTATCATCTACGGTTTGAACTATGGCGATACCGATGCAATTGGTGCAAGCCTGGGATACGAATCAAGCAAGGAGTGGAAACTCAACTCAGCCACCGATGCTGTAATGTATTGGGATGCTTTGGCGCTTCGTAACCCGGACGATCAACAATACTGGCCTATCTGGCAATACTTCATTGACAATAGCAACGGTATGTTGGACAACAACAATTACAAAATGCCTTAATTAATCTTTAAAACGAAACACAATGAATAAGTTATTTAAGAAATTCACCTATATATTGGGCTTCGCCGCAGCATTCCTGGCTGCGGGTTGCTCTGACGACATTGCCGATGAGATTACATCATTGGACGTGAGCCGTCTGTTCTCTCCGGTAGGATTGGAAACCAGAATTGTGAACCAAACCGGAGTAAGACTTACCTGGAATACTGTAAACAAGGCTACCAGCTACAACATTGAAGTGTACGAAGGTTTGGATTTTAGCGGTACACCCGTACAAAAAGCCAATGTTACTTATGACGAGGTTCCTTATACCATGACCGGATTCGATGGCGAAACAAGCTACGTAGTACGTGTACAAGCTATCGGTGCAGGTATCGACGATTCTAAGTGGACTAACGCTACTTTCAAAACAGATGCTGAGCAAATATTCAAAGCCGTTGACGGAGACGAGTTGGAAGCAACCTCTGTAGTGCTTCGCTGGATTCCCGGACAAGTGGCTACTACGATTGTATTTACAGTAGGTACTCACGACGACTATACCGTAACAGCCGACGACATTGCTGCCGGTGCTGCAACCATTACCGGATTAACCGGTGAAACTGCTTACACTGTTAAGTTGATGAATGGTACTAAAACACGCGGAACTGTTTCATTTGAAACTCCGATTGATTTGGGTGGTGCTATCCCCGTATATCCGGAAGATGACCTCAAAGCCAAGTTAGACGGTGCTACAGAAGGTGATGTATTTGCCTTGTTCCCAGGAACATACGCATTGGGAGAATACACAATGACCAAGTCGGTAATTCTGACCGGTGTACGCCCCAATAACAAACCCATTGTTCAAGGACGTTTCAAATGTGCTTCTGCCGTATCTAAGTTGAAACTGACTAATGTTGTTTTGGACGGTACCAATACTGTTCTTAATATCTTTGAAGTGGCAAGCGGATGTAATCTTACTTCTATTGAACTGACCAGTTGCGAGGTTCGCAATTACACCAGAGCTTTGTTCTACAACAACTCGTCTGGCACTACTGTGGGAAGCATCAGCATGTCTGATTGTATTGTTACCGACATCTTAGGTGATGGAGGAGATGGTATTGACTTCCGTACCGGAACTTTGAACTCTCTCACTATCGAGAAGTCAACATTCAATAACGGTTTCCGTTCGTTCTTACGTATCCAAACAACAACTAACATTTCAATTCGTCAATGTACACTCTACAAAATTTCCATGGTTGACAACAAAGACAACTCCGGATTATTCAGAAGCAGTACAGGTGGTACCTTTGAAGTGAAGAGCTGTTTGTTTGTTGAAACAGGTAAAGAAGCTCCGGCAAATGCCAGTGTAGGTAACTTTATCAAGACCGGAAACATTAAGGGAACTGAGTCATACGATAACAACTACTACTACAGCTGTCATAACCTGTGGGTAGGTGTATATACTAAACCTGCAGATGTTAAATGTACGGAAGGAAACCCCGGATTTAAAGATGCAGCGAAGGGAGACTTCACTATCTCTAACGATGATATGATTGCGAAGAATGTAGGCGACCCGAGATGGATCAAATAATTGCTTATCGTAATTAACTAATAACAAGGAGGTGTTTGACAAGACACCTCCTTTCTTTTTGGCATTCCACAGCTGTGGAATAGCTGTTTCACCTATATGGAATAGCCGTTCCACAGATATGAAATGGCTGTTCCACAGCTGTGGAATACCAAAAAGCTACTGAGTTTTACAAAGAATCGCCCTAAGAAGCACGACACTTCTTAGGGCGATTCTCTTTATAACCTTCCTGCTGTTACTTCTTATACTGCGGAGAGTTAGCATTGATGGTTACGTTATTCAAACGAATGCCGTCCATCTTACCGGTAAACGAATTACCGTTACTCTCTACACCTTCCCAGGCGCAATTGGCTACTTCAATGTCGTACACATTGGTTACATCGTCCAGGGCATCAATTTTCACACCGTATTTGCTCTTTTGGCAGGTTACGTTATCCAGGTACACGTGGCGCACTACGGGCGGGAAGTCACGACAACATATCTCGCGGGGTTCGTAGATGAGGTTAATCTTCAGTACCGCTTCACGGCATTGTCCGCAACGTACGTTACGTACATAAATGTTCTCGATAATACCACCGCGGCAGGTATTGGTTTTGATGCGGATAACTCGGTCGAGGTCGGGGCTATCCATGTCGCAGTTCTCTACAAACAGATTGCGGTAGCCACCTGATATTTCGCTACCAATCACTACACCGCCGTGACCGTTCTTCATCTTACAGTTACGTACAATGATGTTTTCGCTGGGCATGTTCCAACGATGGCCATCGGCATTGCGACCCGATTTAATGGCAATGCAGTCGTCGCCGGTATCGAAGAAGCAATCTTCAATGAGCACGTCTTTACAGGATTCAGGGTCGCAACCATCACCATTGGGGCCATCGTTCTGTATGTGTACGCCACGTACGGTCAGGTTCTCGCACATCAGCGGATGAATTACCCAGAACGGAGAGCGGAGCATGGTTACCCCTTCAATCAGCACGTTTTTACATTTGTACAGGTTTACCAACGGAACACGCATACCGAAGCCGTCGCCCATTTGGCGTTCTTCAACCGGGGTGCCTTCTTCGTTCCAAATCATGAGCTGCTTGCGACCGATGCGTTGTGACACTATCCCTTCTTTCCAACCGTAATGAACGGCTCCGCACATGGCCCACCAATCTTCTTTGGTGCCGCCACCGTCGAGGGTTCCCTTACCGGTAATGGCTACGTTCACCTGGTCGTACGCATACACCATGGGTTGGTAGTTGTAGCAATCCATTCCTTCCCAGCGGGTAAGTACCAAGGGGTATTGCTTCAGGTCTTTGGTGAATAGCAGGGTGGCTCCTTCGCTCAGGTGCAACTCTACGTTGTTCTTCAATGTAATGGGGCCCGTGTGCCAGGTTCCGGCAGGAACTACCACACGTCCGCCACCTGCGGCGCTGCAACGGTCGATGGCCTTGTTGATAGCCGTTGTATTCAGGAATCCGGGTTTGTTGGGCTTGGCGCCGTACTTGGTAATAAGATACGTTTGGGCTTTAAACGTAGGAGCTTTGATACGGGCCTCGATGGCGGGGTACTCAACGTTCCATGCCTCTTGGGCATTCTTTGTTTGCGCCTGCACCGAAGCAGCCACGCACAACAAAAGCAATAAGCAGTAGTGTTTAATAACTTTCATGGTTTATTGATATAAAATTAAGTGAATATTCCGGTGGTAAAGATAAGGGCTTTCCTACGAATAAAGGCAGTACATATTGTCAGATACATGGAAAAAAGGTGCATAAAATGATATTTTATGCACCTTTCACGTTGTGTAGCGGGTATCGTTGTTACTTGCGCCCCAGGTTATCGCGGTACTCGGTAGGCGTCATGCCGTACTTGGCTTTGAAACATTTACTAAAGTAACGCGGGTCGTTAATACCCACCATGTAGGATATTTGCGTCATGTTGAACTCGCCCGTTTCAATGAGTTGGGCAGCACGGGTAATACGCATTTCCTTGATGAACTCGATAGGCGCCAGTCCGGTGAGTGTTTTCAGTTTCTTGAAGAATACGGAGCGGCTCACTGCCAGCTCGCGTACCAACGAATCAACAATCAGGTCGCCATTATCCATGTTCTTCTCCATGAGTTCAACGAGTTTCTCCATAAACTTACGGTCGTGCGGCGACATGGGCTGTTGCGGCTCTTCATTGGCAACTCCCTGTTCGCTTTCCTCGATGTTCTCTTCCGGGGTTGGTATGCCGGCGGTATGCGAAATCACCACATGGTTCATCAGGTTATCGCGGTAGAAGTTCTGCAACTTGCGGCGTTGCGCCAACAGGTTCTCTACCCGCGCCTTGAGGTAAGTGGCGCTGAACGGTTTGGTAATGTAATCATCGGCTCCGTACTCCAAGCCTTCCAGTTTACTCTCGATAGCCGTTTTGGCGGTAAGCAATACAATGGGAATGTGACTGGTGGTTATCTCGGCACGCAGTTCTTTGGTCAGTTCGATACCGTCCTTCTCAGGCATCATCACGTCACTGATAATGATATCGGGAACAAAGGAGAGCGCCTTGTGCCAGCCTTCCTGTCCGTTGGCGGCTTCCACCACCCGGTAAGTTTGCCCGAATATGCTGCGCAGGAAGAAGCGTAGCTCCTGGTTGTCTTCCACCAACAGCATCACCTCTTTCTGGGTAGTGTCTTCGTCTTCCGTTTCCGGCAAGCCGGTATCCGCTGCACCGAGCTCAGTAACCTGTTCCTGTATCACCGGAGTGTCCTGAGCCGGTTCGCCGAATACAGTCGAATCGTCCAGTATGTACTCTACCGTCTTGTCGTAGTGCTCTTTGCCTTTGAGGAAGTCTACCTGGAAGCAACTGCCCTCGCCCAACTTACTTTCTACTGAAATGGTGGCTCCGTGCATCTCTACCAGCTCCTTGACCAACGACAAGCCGATGCCTGTACTTCCCTGGTTAAACAGGTTCTTATCTACCAGGTTCTCAAAGCGTACAAAGAGCGACTTCTTGCGGTTCTCGGCAATACCAATTCCCTGATCCTGTACGCCGATGGAGATAGTTTCTTCGTCTTCGCGGATAAAGATGGAAATCAACTTACCGTTAGGGGTATATTTAAAGGCGTTGGAGAGCAGGTTGAACACAATCTTCTCAAACTTGTCGGCATCTACCCACAGGTACAGTTCACTTTTTTCCGACTCCAGCAGGAAATCAATGGCATGTTCTTCGGCCATCGACTCGAAGCTCTCCATAATTCGGCGTACAAAGGCTACAATATCCAAGCGTTGTACCTGCATCTTCATCTTCTTGTTCTGAATCTTACGGAAATCGAGAATCTGGTTAACCAGCCGCAGCATCCGGTTGGTATTACGCTCCACCACTACCAATTGCTCACGGGTTTCGTCAGACAGCCTGGAGTTTTTCAATACATGCTCTACGGGACCGGCTATCAGTGTAAGCGGAGTACGCAATTCATGCGAAATGTCGGTAAAGAAGCGCAGCTTGATATCCGACACCTGTTGTTCCACCGACACCTCGTGTTTGAGGCGGTAGATGGTGAAGAGGATATACACCGCCACCAGGATAAACAGTACGATGAACAACACGTACAGGAAGTAAGCAAAGGAGGTTTCCCAGAATGAGGGTAGCACCACAATGTCTAACGAACGTTCGTTATCAACCCATACGCCGTCACTGTTGGTAGAGCGCACCTTGAATACGTAATGTCCTTTGGGCAAACTGGTAAAGGTAGCACTGCGTAGCTTGTCTACGTACGACCAATGATCGTCTAACCCCTCTAACATGTATGCATATTGCACATTGCCGGGATTAGTGAAGTCGAGCGCCGCATATTGAATGGTAAACAGGTTCTCTTTGTGCGAAAGCTCCAGTTTGCGTGTATCATCCAATCCCATTTTCAGGATAGATTCCTTGCCCGGCTCCACATTCTTATTGGCAATAACCAGGTTAGAGAATACGATGGGAGGCACATAACTGCTCTTCCGCACCGAATCGGGGTTGAAGAACAACGTACCGCTACTGGCACCAAACGCCATCTCGCCCGAAGAGAGTACCGCCGAAGCCGCCTCACTGAAACGCACGCGGAATGAAATACTGCGGTAACTGTAATTATCAAAGGTTTCGGCGGCAGGGTCAAACTTACTCAGTCCGTTCTCCGTGCCCAGCCACAAGTTGTGTTTCTTGTCTTCACGAATGGAGAGCACTACGTCCGACGAGAGGCCGTCGAATACGGAGTATGATTTAAAGTCGCCCGTACCATCCTCATTAATGGCTATCAGTTTGTTTAATCCTCCCCCAAAGGTTCCCAGGAAGAGTTCCTTATTATAAGTAGGAGTAATCCAGTGCACATCGTTGTTGCTCAAACTTTCCGGGTCGTCGGGAATGCGGGCAAAGTGATGAAACACTACATCTTCGGGGTTGGTAAAATCTTCATCAAAGGCCACTGCCCCGGCAGTAGTTCCTACCCAGAGGCGCCCGTTGTTGTCGGAAGTAATAAAGCGTGCGCGGTAGCAAGGATTAATAGGATAGCCTTTCAGGTTGTTACGGTGGCTGATAAAGAGCGCTTTGCCATCCTTATCATACGTCAGATAGTTGATACCATTGGCAAAAGTAGCCACCCAGATACGTCCGTGGTGGTCTTCGTACACGCAATACACATTATCGTTACTCAGGCTGTACGTATCTTTATCACTATACGTATAGCGGGTAAGCTTAAAGCTAAGCGCGGTAGCCGAAGTGCGTTGGGCGCGTACCAATCCGTCACCTTTGGTGGCTATCCACATAATACCTTTAGAGTCTTCCATCAGGTAATAAGCCGTACCCTGCATGGGTATTCCGGTAGTAGAAACCGTACCGCTCTCGGTAAGGTATCCTTTATACACACGATGTTGGTCATACACCCGTATCTTGCCGTCTTTCAATCCCACCCACAGGTTCTTATCTTTATCTTCGCACAGGGCACGCACTTCATTACCCAACGATTCAGGCGATTCGGGAGCCGGGGTAAGCAAACTAAACTGTACGGTGCGGAAGGTTACTTTCTCCAATCCTTTGGAGTGTGAAGATATCCACAGGTTGCCCTGTTTGTCGGAGAAAGCAGAGTGTATTTTGTTGGAGAACTTCCAGTCGCGGGTACCCAGCTCATCATAGAAAGGAACCAACGCGTTGGCTTTGCGGTCAAAATAAGAGAATCCACCGCCATAAGGATGCACCCAAAGGTATCCGTTGATGTCTTCGTGAATATGGAAAGCGGGGCGCGAACGGTCGGAACTTACCGGTTCCGTCTTGAGCTGTTCCCGCTTGAGCACGCCCGTCTTCGGGTTAAAGTGCGCCACCACACCCGGTTCTTCTTGCTCAAACCACACCTCAGAAGCCCTGTCTACATACGCCGACAGGATGGGCTTAAGCGGCAGTTCCTTGTGCAATAGCGGAGTATAATGCGTCTTGTCGCCCGTTTTCAGGTTATACAGGAAGAAGCCATCGGTAGAGGTAGATACCACCACCTGATTATCCGACACCCGGCTAATGCCTACTACCGGAGCCGATGTAGGCAACTCCAACAAACGGAACTGTCCGTCTTTCTTGTTATAACGCCAGATGCGCCCTTTCCCGGAGCCAAAGCAAATCTCGTCGGGTTGCTCTTGTACGGAGTAGAAGGACTGGACATCGTCCTGTTGGTCTTTAGCCTTCACAAAATAAGTAACCGGGGTATGCTTTCCCGGTGCTATCTTACCCAGTCCGTTATCGGTAAGCATCCATTCGTTGCCTTCGCTGTCCAGATGTACCTTATACATGTGGGTAGTGGGAAGAGTTTCCGATTTGGAGGAATACACATAAGAAGTAGGTTTCTGAGTCTTGATGTTCGTAGTTACACGAATGGCACCCTCTTCGGCAAACAACCATACCGTTCCGTTGGGAAGCGTGTGGATAGTGCTTACATTGAGTGCGCTTCCATCTTCACCGGCGGCAGGTACCTGCATAAAGGTCTCCGTGCGCGGGTCGAACCGATGGGCACGGTTATCATACGTTTGCAACCACAGACAGCCTTCACTGTCCTCAGCAAAGCGGTCTACCCGGTTGTTAATCAAACTAATGGAGTTGCCTTGCCGGGCTTTATACACCATAAACGAGTAACCGTTAAAACGGTTAATTCCGTCCCAGGTAGCAAACCACAAGTTTCCTTTTTGGTCTTGCAGCATGCTCATTACCGTATTCTGCGAGAGCCCATCTTCTGTTGAGTAATGGGTAAATGAACAGTCCTTTTGGGCACAAAGAGGCAAACTTACGGCTAAAATCAGGAGTAAATGAATCAGTTTTCTCATCATATATTGAAATACCATGTCACAAAGATATAAATTAAACTTATTAAAATTCATGCTTTTACGCTATTGGTCATAAAATTTATTTATCTTTGTATGTTGAATACGAGCCGATAAACACACTGAACAAAATATTTTATACCAAACGAGTAGTAATTATGCCGATAAGCGTGCAGCAATTATTGAAGAAACTTTCGATAGGTTTATTCTTCTTAGTACTGTCTTTACCCTCTTTCGCTACCGCAAGGAAAGACAGTTGCATCCTTTTTATTAATACGTACAATGAAGCAACGCCGTTAAGCGACAATATCTCGGGCATGCTCATACGTAACCTCCCCCGCAGCCACAAAGCTACCTTTGTGGCTTTTGAGTCGTTAAACTTATTGCAGGTAAACTCTTATGCCGAACTTGATACGTTCAAAACACGACTGTTCAAGGCTTATGAAATGCTGACTCCCAAAATGATTATCATGGAAGGCAATGCTCCCTGGGCGTTGTTACACGAAGATATTGAAAAACACTGGAAAGATGTACCCATCATTCTGCGCGCCGAGAAAGAATACATGGGACCGGTAGAAGCCTACCTCAACAAGCAAGCCATTCCGTATTCACAACGTATCCCGTTGGGACAGGTTTTGCATAACAAGAATGTAGTAGTAGTACATGCTCCGTTTTACCTGCAGGAAACCATCAACCTGATGCAGAAGCTACAACCGCAAATGGAACAGCTTGCCTTTATCTCGGACGGACGCTGGATTAGTGCGCAAAACCGGGAAGAACTCAAAGAACTGGTTGCCCAAATGTTCCCCAACTTAAAAGTAAAATACTACACTGAAGGACAACTCTCTACCGACGACATACTGGACTCCCTGAAGTATAGCGATGAGCGAACCGGCTTGCTCCTTTTCTCCTGGTATCAACGTGACGTACTTTCCACCAAAGACATGTACAATACCCGCGGCTATCGTGTACTGGCGCGGCAAACAGATGTTCCTATCTTTACTTTATCGGATATCGGAGTGAGGGATGGCGAACTTGTCGGAGGCTATTTTCAATTGTTCGACAGTATCAGTACGGCTATTACCCGCGTAGCGATTGACATCCTGGAAGGAAAAGAGGCACGTTTCCTGCCTACCGTTTATGTGAAAGGTGAACCGGTATTCAGTTATCGGGACTTTACACGCGTGGGATTTTCACAGGACGCCTGCCCTCCGTCGACATACTTCTATGAGAAGCCCGATAGTTTCTGGGATAAGTACAAATACCACGTAAGTGGGGCTATCCTTATCTTCCTCTCTATCGTGCTCATTATGTATTACCGCATATTGGCCGAGAAGAAGGTACGCCACATGCAGGCCCAGGAAATTAAGACCATACGGAAGTACGATCACTTGTTTAACAACATGCCCATTGCCTACCTGCACCTGCGCACTACCCGGGATGAAAACAACCGTATAACCGATTATACCATCGAAGGAGTTAACCCCACCTTCCGCCAGCTAATTCTTCCTAAGGAGGAGGCGATGATTAAGGACTTTACCTGGCGATTGGACACTAAACGCCGGCAAGACTTCATGAAGCGGTTAGACCTTGTATGCGAAACACAGCGGAAAATCACCATCCAATACTTCCATCCGGAAACGCAGCGCAGCTTCTCGTTGCTGCTTAATCCGTCGGAGGGAGAAGGCGAAATTGATATGTTCTGCGTAGACAATACCGACCTGGCACAAGCCCAACACTTGCTGCGTACGGTAAACCATAAGCTCACCATGGCACTCGAAGTATCGAACATGGTACCCTGGAAGTGGGATTTGAACAACAATACCATTCTGTGCGATATCAACCGCCCGCTTGAATTGGCGGGTATGGGCGAGCATGCCGAGGAACAACTCTCTGTGCCCGACCGCGAATACTTCTCGAAGATATGCAAGGAAGACCGTGACCGCGTACGCAAGGCTTACCAGGATTTAATTCTGGGAAAGGTTGTCAAAATCAAAGAAGAGTACCGCGTGCTGAGTCTTGGCAAGGACGGGCAACGCATATTTGAATGGGTAGAAGCGCAAGCTACCGTAGACCAATGCGACGAGAACGGTTCGCCGTTAACCCTGATTGGCTCGTCGCAGGTAATTACCGAGCGTAAGATGATGGAACGGGAGTTAATCTCCGCCAAGGACCAGGCCGAAGAAGCCAGCCGCCTCAAGTCGGCATTCCTTGCCAACATGAGCCACGAAATACGTACGCCGCTTAACGCCATTATCGGTTTCTCGGGTATCCTGGCATCGGCCAAGGCAGAAGAAGAGAAGCAAGAGTACATGAGCATCATTGAGAACAACAACACCTTGCTGCTGCAACTTATTAACGACATCCTCGACCTCTCGAAGATTGAAGCAGGTACGTTGGAGTTTGCTTACACCAACATCGACCTTAATGAGTTGCTGCGTGAGATAGAACAGACTTCACGTCTGAAACCGGGCACCGAGAACCTCACCATCGATTTCGAGAAATCGGTTCCCGATTGCTTTATCAATACCGAGAAGAACCGCCTGATGCAGGTTATCACCAACTTCATATCCAACGCCATTAAGTTTACCACCGAAGGAAGTATCCGTTTCGGGTACCGGATAGAAGAGAACAACCTGCACTTCTACGTGAGCGATACGGGATGTGGTATTCCTAAGGAAGCTGCCAACGAGATATTCGGACGTTTCGTAAAGCTCAATAATTTTGTACAGGGAACCGGATTGGGACTCGCCATCTGCGAAACCATTATCAAGAATATGCACGGCAGCATTGGTGTGGACTCAGAAGAGGGCAAAGGCTCTACTTTCTGGTTCAAGATTCCGTACCGTCCGGTGAAGATAACCGAGAAACAGGTAAAAGAGTACAAACAGATCACGGTAAACAAAACCCAGGAAGAACGGCTCACCGTCCTTATTGCCGAGGACAATGCAAGCAACTACCGCCTGTTAGAGTCGATTTTCCGTGAAGAGTACGACTTGCTGCATGCCTGGAACGGTCGCGAAGCCGTAGAACTTTACAACCAACACCGCCCGGAAATGATCTTGATGGATATCAACATGCCCGAGATGAACGGATACGAAGCAACGAAAGCCATCCGTGAAATTTCAGACAGTGTGCCCATCATTGCCCTTACGGCGTATGCTTTTACTTCAGACGAGGAGAAGATTATGGACAGCGGATTCGATGCCTACACCCCGAAACCGTTGGATGCCAACCGCCTGCGTAACCAATTGAAAGAATTGCAACGAAGCCGTATGCTGTTCTTGTAAAAACGAAATACGTACCGCTATGATAAATAAAAAACTCCTGCTGCCGCTACTCACGGCAGCTTTGTTTGTATTACCCGGTGCCGCCCAAGAGGAGGCGCGCTACGGTGTAACTAAAAGCATGCCTACCTTTTACGAACAGGTAAAGCAACAACTCACCTACCCTATGGCTTGGGGTAACTCGCCCATCAAGAAGTTCGATAAATGGCGCACCAACGCCCGCACTACCCTGATAGAGTGCATGCAGAACCTGCCGCCCGCACCCCAATCATACCATATGGAAGTAGTTGCCACCGAGCAACGCAGCGGGTACCAGGCACAGAAGATTCTGTTCAACGTATCGCAGTGGTGTCGCATACCGGCTTACCTCCTGATACCCGAGGGCAAAGGTCCCTTCCCCGCCATTGTGATGCTGCACGACCACGGCGCCCACTTTACCATCGGCAAAGAGAAGATGGTGAAGCCCTTCGGTGTAACCGATGCCGTGCTGGCGGATGCCGAAGATTGGGCCGTGCGTTGCTACGACAACCAGTACACCGGCGATTACTTTGCTGCCAACGGTTACGTGGTACTTGCCATCGATGCCCTGTACTGGGGCGAACGCGGACGGAAAGAGGGACCCGATTACGATATTCAGCAGGCACTGGCAGCCAACTTCCTGCAAATGGGAACGTCATGGGGCAGCGTTATTACCATGGACGATGTACGCAGCGCCGAGTTCCTGGCCTCCTTACCCCAGGTGAATCCGGCGAAAGTAGGCAGCATCGGCTTTTCAATGGGCGGTTACCGCTCGTGGATGTTGGCGGCGGCTACCGATGTGGTTAAAGCGGCAGCTTCCATTTGCTGGTTATCTACCACCGATTCGTTAATGACGCTTAGCAACAACCAGAATAAGGGCGGCTCGGCTTACTCCATGATTGTGCCAGGCATCCGCCGGTACATGGATTACCCGCACGTAGCCTCTATAGCATGCCCCAAGCCGTCGTTGTTCTTCAACGGCGAGCGTGATAAGCTGTTCCCCGTACAAGGTGTACGCGATGCATACGGCGTTATTCAGCAGGTGTACAACAGTCAGCAGGCTTCCGATAAGTTGGTTACCAAGATTTGGGACGAAAAGCATTTCTACAACAAAGCCATGCAACGCGAAACGTTGGAGTTCTTTGACCGCTACTTCAAGTAAGAAAATAGATTATCCACATCCTGTCCTCTTGCCCCGGCGGGGCTATGCTCAATATACAAGGAAACTATTTGACAAACAGACCTCAACGAGTTCTTTTCTGTCAAGAGCAGATTTATGTATTATTAACTAAGCGCCAGCTTTGTTATTTCTTATCGGCTGAAACCGCAGGATTATCGGATAAAACGCACGTTTCATCTGATAATATTTCAGTTTCATCCCATGAAAAAAAGTTTTCAAGGCATGATATTGGGTATTTGTCGGCATCTTATTGGCGAAACTCTTCCATCTTTCTGTAAAAGATAGTGAAATGTGGAGTGAAAGTAAGTGAAGTTTTGCGGCATTTCCCGCGAAT
>JAVBVL010000044.1:0-30269 GCA_031554285.1 Bacteroides sp. | reverse complement strand
AAATAACGATCGTGCGATACAATCATCAGGCAGCCGTTGAACGATTTTAAATAATCTTCAAGGATATTAAGCGTCACAATGTCCAAATCGTTGGTAGGCTCGTCAAGAATCAGGAAATTCGGGTTTTGTATCAGGATAGTGGCTAAATACAACCGCCGCCGTTCACCGCCACTGAGTTTTTCCACCATCGTATATTGCATCTCAGGGGGAAACAGGAATTCGGTAAGGAACTGCGACGCTGAAACTTGCCGTCCATCCGCCATCGTAACAGTTTCGGCAATATCCCTGATTATTTCAATCACACGTTGTCCCGGTTGGAAATCGATGCCCGTCTGCCGGTAATAACCATATACAACCGTTTCGCCCGTTTCGATTGTTCCTGTATCCATCGGTTCGGCACCGGTAATTAAATTCAGGAAAGTCGTTTTGCCGGTACCGTTTTTCCCGATAATCCCTACTTTCTCATTCCTCGAAAATGTATAGGAAAAATCATCAAGGATTACTGTTTCGTCAAAACGTTTACGAACATGCTCCATAACCAATATTTTACCACCTAACCGTGCACTTTGTACATTCAACTCGATGTTTTTTTCGCCAAGCTGCCTATGAGCCTTTTCTTTCAAGTCCTCAAAAGCATCTACACGATATTTGGCTTTATGTCCGCGTGCTTGTGGCATGCGACGCATCCATTCGAGCTCCGTCCGGTAAATATTTTTTGCTTTATCGGTTTCAGCTTGTTGCGAAGTCAACCGTTCGGCCCGTTTTTCAAGGTAATAACTATAATTTCCTTTATAGCGTTGTATCCCATTCTTAGTCAATTCGATAATTTCGTTGCACACACGATCTAAAAAATACCGGTCGTGCGTCACCATCAGGAAAGCACTACGACTCTTGCGGAGATATTCCTCGAGCCATTCCACCATATCAAGATCCAAATGATTGGTCGGCTCGTCAAGCAGCAACAGTTCGGGCTCATTGATCAACAGGTTAGCTAAAGCAAGACGCTTCTTCTGTCCGCCCGACAATTGTTCTACAGGCTGATCAAGCCAGGTGATTTTCAAACGACTCAGGATTTGCTTGACCCGTGCTTCATAGTCCCATGCATTCAATTTATCCATGCATTCCATAGTGTGTTCCAATGCCTTCTTATCCCCCGAAACGGAGGCTTGTTCATATTCGGAAATCACCTGTACCATCTCCTGCGATGAGGAAAAAACTGCTTGAAAAGCGGTCAAACCTGACTCAAAATAAGGATCTTGCTCCAGGTATCCTATCCTTATATCCGGCATCAGGATAACTGCTCCCGCGTTAGGAGTATCTTTCCCGGCAAGGATATTCAATAATGAAGTCTTCCCCGCTCCGTTACGGGCTATCAACGCTATGTGCGAATCGGCATTTATGTTCAGGTCAACGCCACTGAATAGTTCAATGTCGCCATACGATTTGGCCAATTGTTCGGCCTGTAAGTAACTCATCTGTAATGGATGATTTTTTATTTAAAATTTTCGATTTTGCCGAAGCAAAACATACTATCCTCGGATATTTTACATCGCTGGACAGATTGGTCATCTTTTCAAAAGTTGATCAACATTTCCAATCACTAATGGTATAAAATCGGGCAAAAGTAGTCAATCAGGAGCAAAAATTATCTTAAAAATACGTTTATATGAAAAGATGAAACCAATTTCATACTTATCGGATACTTATAATTACAAATCTTATATTTTTCATCTCAATAATCACAAAATTGAAAGCAAACGCATATTATTTCTGACATTTTCCATAAGAAAATCTCTCCATCTTTACATTTTTATTACTTTTGCCCCATAATTAATGTAATGATTATTCACATAAAATAATACACCCCATGTCGGATAAAAAGAAACTGGGAATGATTGCCGGCGGTGGAATGATGCCGGTTGAAATCATCAAACATTGTAATGACACAGGTAAAGAAATATTTGTAGTAGGCATTGAGCCATATGCCAAAGAAGAAGAATTGAAAGATACTCCTCACATTTTTGCCAAGATTGGCGAAGCAGGAAAAATGTTAAAAGCGATGGCCAAAAATGATGTACACGACATTGTCCTGGCTGGTGGCATCAAACGGCCGTCGTTTAAAGAATTAATCCCCGATTGGGAAGGTGCTAAACTCATGGCCAAGTTGGCAATCAAAAGAATGAGTGACGACAACATGTTCCGTGCCGTGATGGACGAAATAGAACGGCATGGATTTAAGGTAGTTGGTATCGAGGAAGTGGTGCCCCAGATGATGTTCTCGGAAGGTGTATACGGAAAGGTAAAGCCTTCGTCCGACGATATGGACGATATCCGGCGTGGTGTCACAGTCGCTAAAGCTTTGGGTGCTGTGGATGTAGGTCAGGCAGTAGTGGTACAAGAAGGTATGGTTTTGGCTGTGGAAGCCATTGAGGGTACGGATATGATGCTCTCGCGTGCTGCTACAGTCAAAAAGCAAGGTAAAGCGCCTGTGATGGTAAAAGTACTCAAACCGGGACAAGATATGCGTGTAGACTTGCCGGCTATCGGGTTGCAAACTATTGAGCAGTTAAAAAAGTACGGTATTAAAGGCATCGCAGTAGAAGCCGGGGGAATTCTCCTGATCGAACGCGAAGCGGTGATCAAAATGGCCGACGAATCAGGTATTTTCATCATCGGGATGAAGATATAAATTTCACATTCTAAGCAAATATGGGTTGCAACTTATGTTTTGCTTGTGCAAGTTGATTCGACTTTTATACTCGATTTGTGAATTTTGAAAATATCTTTTAACATTGCAAGATAATATCCTGATCTTTTCATTAAAAATCGAAAGAACATCAACCAAAAATTGATATACATCATTGCCGGTGAACCATCGGGCGATTTATTGGCATCGAGGCTGATGCGGGCGTTACGCGATAAAGATCCAGACATCCGCTTTGCAGGAATGGGTGGCGAAACCATGGCCGCATTAGGATTCGAAAGTTTATTCGAGATTTCCGAGATTTCCGTCATGGGAATTTTGGAGGTGTTGCCCAAGTTGCGGCAAATCATGCGGCGTGTGAACCAGGTGGTGGAAGACATCCGCAAACAACAACCTGATGTGGTCGTAACAGTGGATAGTTGGGGGTTTGTACACCAAATACTCGCCCGCCTGAAAAAGGAAAATATTGCCATACCGAAAGTACATTATGTTGCTCCACAAGTATGGGCATGGAAGAAAGGTCGCGCCAAAACTGTCGCCCGTTTGGTCGATCGACTGATGACCCTCCTACCTCACGAACCGCCGTATTTCGAAAAGTATGGATTGCAATGCACCTTTGTAGGACATCCGGTGATTGAAAATACAGCCAACTTGGCCAACGATCCTGCTGCATTCAAAGCAAAATATGGTATACCAGAACAGTGTACATTAATGTCGGTTTTACCGGGAAGCCGCCACAGCGAAATTAAAAGATTGATACCGGTTTTTAAGCAGGTGTTGCGACAACTAAAAAAAACGTTCCCTGAACTATATCTGGTGATTCCTTCGGTAGCAGCCATTTCGAAGGAGATAGAAGTTGCATTTGCCGATCTGGAGATACCTCATCGAGTTATATTGGGACAATATGAACGTTATGCTTCTTTCCAGGCAAGCACGTTTGCCTTAGCCGCATCGGGAACGGTATCGCTGGAACTTACAGCTTTCGGAACGCCCCATGTAATTACCTACAAGTTCGGCTTCATCACCAATAAGATATTAAAACATTTTGCCGGAACAAAATATGCCAACTTAATTAATATTTTAGCGGACAAGTTTATTATTCCTGAATTTGTGCTCGAAAATTGCCGTGAGGCATTGATTACCCCAAAAGTACTCGATTTGATGCAACATTCTGAAAAGGCAAAAAGCCAAATGGATGAAGCCCGGAAATACCTCTTGGAATTGAAACCCGGAAAAGCAATGCCTTCCGAAAATGCTGCCGAAGTAGTTTGGTCTGTTATTTGATAATCACATGTGAAATACGAATCTGTGAGGTGAATAAATTTCTGGAAAAATATATTAGTCTATCAGGCCTCCAAGAAGCAATGGGACATTCTAAGGTACTAAACCGATTCTGTGGGCTTCGAAGCCCCAACAGATTGGTTTTATGGCTTATTGCGTTTATTGCTGCAACCACTTCTTGTACTGAACGTATCGACATCCAAACCGATGATGCACCACCACAATTGGTCATTTACGGATATATCACTACCGATACTTTGCAACATTCAATACGTATTACCCGCTCGGCAGGCTATTTCACGACCGATAACCCTGAGGGCGTAAGCTATGCTACGGTGACGATTACCAATAATGATGGCAAAGTAATTCAATTGACTGAAAATGACTCGATACCCGGCATGTATCAAACTGCTGCCGATGTATACGGCGAAGAAGGAAAAACCTATACATTGGATGTCCTGCTCGATTTCGACAACAACCATTCCCCCGAACACTACCAGTCGTCGGCATACCTTACCCATATCAATTATATAGATTCGGTGGGTTTGCAGGCTTCCACCCTTTTTAAAAATACTGTGGAGGTACTTTTGTATGCCCAGGATGAATCCGAAGAAAATTTTTATAGCATATTTATCGCCATCAACGATTCGGTTGTGAATCCCACTATCAACAAGTTTTTTGTAATGGATGATGTTTTTTTCAACGGAACATACATCAATGGCATAGCCTGCTATTATTTAGACCAGGATCCGGATGAAGAGGACAATAATGAAATATTGCATCTCGGTGATAAAGTGACGCTCAACATCAATGCCATTTCCAAAGAATATGCTACATACATCGGCAATGTGCGAACAGAAATAAGAGGCTTCAATCCGATCTTTGGCGGTCCGCCAGCCAACGTAGAAACGAATATCCATTGCATCAACCCGCAGGATGCTGTTCCTGTATCAGGATTTTTTACCGCCTTTCCCAGCCGTTATGCGAGTACTGTGGTAAAGGAAGAGTTCCAGTTGAAAAAATAAGTTATCCTTTTTTTTCAAAATTATTTATTGTTTGTCCAAACATTCCGTTATGAAAGAAGTGATTGGTATAGAAATAAATAAAGATTTTAATTACCAACATGTTTTGTATTTGATCCCATACTTTTGCGCTTGATCCTATCTTTTCGTGACCATTTTTTGACTTTTTCGGCAGACATTAAAAGCAAAAATCCCTACAATATCAACATATTGCAGGGATTGTCTTACCCTTTGTCGCCATTTGGCATCTTTCTAAGTGATCCGATTTGGGTCACGACTATTTCATCCTAAAACGATATTGTTCAGTCAGTTATAAATCCGGTTTTTTGAACACCTTAGCAGTTATGTAGCGACTATCCCGTTTCCGTTGTCCGGACAACGGCGGACACTGTCATAACGCTGACTTCAAGAAACAAAGATACATCTTTTTCTTCATAAAAACGAATCAAAAGAAAGTTTTTTCAGTCTTTGAATTCGCTACGGTGATTGTACTATCTATCGCCCATGCAATCAATTTACCTCTGTGTTATTCGGCTATTTCGGAAAACAATAAGTATATTTGCATAAACTATTTTTGTCATTTCGTTTCGAGACATGATTATATCATAACGCTATAAAAATCAACCTATGCCAATAAGAAACCGATTTATCCTATCGTTGCCGGCAAGCCTCTTCTGCTTAGGGCTGAGTGCTCAACTGCCATACTGGAAAGATATGAATGTTTTCTGTGTGAATACAGAAAAACCGCGTACTACATTCATGACTTACGACAATCGTCAGGATGCCTTAAGCTCTAAATACGAAAAAAGTAAATATTACCAGTTGCTCAATGGTGTCTGGAAATTTTATTTTGTGGATGCATACGCCGACTTACCGGCTAACATCACCGATCCCAACACCAGTGTTGCCGATTGGAAAGATATCAAAGTACCTGGTAACTGGGAATTGCAGGGTTTCGGCACAGCTATTTACACCAATCACGGTTACGAATTTAAACCGCGCAACCCTACCCCACCGCTATTGCCTGAGGAAAATCCGGTAGGCGTTTACCGTAGGGATATTGAAATACCTTCCGACTGGACAGACCGTGATATCTTCCTCCACATTTCAGGGATTAAATCAGGCGCTTACGTATACATTAACGGACAAGAAATAGGTTATAGCACCGATTCGAAAAATCCGGCAGAATACCTCATCAGTAAATATGTAAAACCCGGAAAAAATGTCCTCACATTAAAAGTATTCAGATGGTCGACCGGTTCGTACCTCGAGTGCCAGGACTTTTTCCGCATCAGCGGTATCGAGCGCGATGTATTTCTATGGTCGCAGCCTAAAACATCAGTCCACGATTTTCGGGTGGTATCTACTCTTGATGACAGTTACACCGATGGTATCTTCAAACTGGAGATAGATGTTAAAAACTCGTTGGCATCGGCTTCAGCCGTTACAGTAGGCTATGAGTTATTAGATCAGCAAGGTAAGGTGGTGGCTTCGTCGTCACAGAATACGACAATAAACCCAAGCAGCGAACAAACTGTTAACTTTAACGCCACACTGAAAAACGTTCCCACTTGGACATCGGATGCCCCTAACCTGCACCAATTATTAATGTCTGTTACAAAAGACGGGAAAGTGATCGAAATAATACCGTTTCACGTGGGATTCAGACGTATCGAAATAAAAGAAAGCGACTATGAAGCAGAAGGTCGTAAATTGTCCTTGTTTTATGTTAACGGTCAACCCATCAAACTAAAGGGTGTCAACATTCACGAAACAAGCCTGTATACCGGTCATTATGTAAGCCACGAAGAAATGGTGCGTAATTTCGAATTGATGAAGCAAAACAACATCAACACCGTACGGTTAAGTCACTATCCCCAGGACAGAAAATTCTACGAACTGTGCGACGAATATGGCCTTTATGTGTACGACGAAGCCAATATCGAATCGCACGGCATGTATTATAATCTTCGCAAAGGGGGCTCCTTGGGTAACAACCCCGACTGGTTGGCACAGCACATGTATCGTATTGAAAATGTGTTCGAACGGAACAAAAACTATCCAAGTGTGACTATCTGGTCGATGGGTAACGAAGCCGGCAATGGATATAATTTCTATCAAGCCTATCGTTGGCTGAAGGATAAGGACAAAAATCTGATGGCACGGCCGGTAAATTACGAACGGGCACTATGGGAATGGGATACCGATATGTACGTACCGCAATATCCATCGACTGCCTGGCTCGAAGAAATCGGAGCTAAAGGTGCTGACCGTCCGGTGGTACCTTCGGAATATGCACATGCAATGGGTAATTCCACTGGCGATCTTTATGGACAATGGCAAGCGATTTATAAATATCCTCAACTGCAGGGCGGTTATATATGGGATTGGATCGACCAGGCAATAATTGCCAAGACCAAGGACGGAAAAGAATTCTGGGCTTATGGTGGCGATTTTGGTACAGACATGCCATCGGATGGTAATTTTGTATGCAACGGTATTATTGGCCCCGATCAGAAACCGCATCCGGCAATGGCCGAAGTGAAATATACCCACCAAAATATCGGGTTCGAAGCAACCGACCTGGCGAAAGGAGATTTCAAGATCACCAACCGTTTCTACTTCACCAATCTGAACAAATACGCCATCAAATATAAAATTACCAACAATGGCAAGGTGGTGAAGGAAGCGGTATTACCCGCACTTGATATTGCCCCGCAACAATCGCAAACAGTAAATGTACCATTGGCTGCACTTGAACCGGTGGCCGGTTCACCATATTTTGTAAATTTCGAAGTGTCTACCAAAACTGCAGAGCCCTTAATCCCTGCAGGACATATTATTGCCTACGACCAGTTTGAGTTACCATTGGTTGCGCCTAAGGAAGAATACAAAGCCAAAGGCCCTCAATTAAAAATAGCACAGGATGACAACTCCCTGCGTGTAACTTCGTCGAAAGTCAATTTCGTTTTTAACAAAAAATCGGGAATGGTGACTTCGTACAAAGTGGATGGTTTGGAATACTTCACAGACGGATTTGGTATCCAACCCAATTTTTGGCGCGGCCCCACTGACAACGACTATGGTAACAGCATGCCCCGCCGCTTGCAGGTATGGAAACAATCGAGCAAAAATTTCAATATCGTGGACAGCAAAATTGTCGACGAAGGTAAAAATATACGGATCACAGCAAGTTACCTGCTCAAAGCGGGCAACCTGTATATCGTCAACTATGTCGTCTATCCTTCGGGTGTAATACATGTTTCGGCACGGTTTACCCCGGCAATAGCCGAAGAAACTTCAACAGGTGTTTCCGAAGCCGAAGCATTGGCCACGGCTTCGCCGCAAGCCAAAGAAGAACGCCGCAAAGCCTCTGAACTTGAAGTACCACGCATTGGCATCCGGTTCCGTTTGCCGGCAACTATGGATCAGGTGCAATATCTGGGACGCGGACCCGAAGAAAATTATTGCGACCGCTACAAGGGAACGTTGGTTGGCCTATATCAAAATACGGCATGGGGTATGTATTACCCTTATGTACGGCCACAGGAAAACGGCCATCATACCGATACCCGTTGGGTGGCGCTCTCTGCCGGAAAGAGCAACCGCTTGCTTATCGAAGGCACGCAGCCCATCGGCTTCAATGCGCTGCGCAACTCGGTGGAGGATTTCGACTGTCAGGAATCAGATGCAGACTACCAATGGCGTAACATGTCGCCCCAAGAGGTAGCCAACAAAGATTATGCAGCCGCCAAAAATGTGCTCCGCAAGCAAACACATGAGATAGACGTCACTCCGCGTAACTTCGTAGAGGTGTGTATCGACATGAAGCAATCGGGTATAGCCGGATATGACAGCTGGGGGGCCCGCACCGAACCGCAATACCGTATTCTTGCCAACCGTGAATATCGGTGGGAATTCCTGATGAAACCCTTTTAACCAGTATGAATTGACCAATAACCGGGAATGGCAAAAGTTATTTCCCGGTTTACTAAAAACTTTTTGGCGGTTTACTAAAAACTAAATCCCGATTGGCTAAAATCTTTTCGTTCCACTGCGGTGGAACGAAAAGTTGACCACGGTGGGACGAAAGGTTGACCGTGGTGAAACGAAAGGGACATTACGGTGAAACGAATAAATTTATGCTAAATGAAAAATAGATTTTAGCCAATCGGGATTTAGTTTTTAGTAAACCGCCAAAAAGTTTTTAGTAAACCGGGGATTATCCTGCCAATTACCACCGCATTAGTTCTTATATTCTTTATTTTTAATTCTTAACTCCTAATTTCATGAATATACCATGCCTCCTTTTCACCCTTATCCTTTCGTTGGGATGTTCTGACAGTTCGGATGATGCGCCCGATAAAAAACCGTACGCTACGGAACCAACTGTATTCAACACCATTATGAGCAATATCCAGGCGGAGCAATGCAACGTGAGCGTTGCCACCACAGAGAAAGAAGCAACCGCTGTCCTCGCCCTCCGGAAGAAAGACGGTTCTTTCGCCGATATCGACTATACCCGCAGGGATCAGACCAACTGGAAGCCCCTCAGCCACTTGGACAGAGTAAAGTCAATGGTACTCGCCTACATCCTTCCCGGGAGCTGCTATTCCGGCAACAAAGCTCTCCATAATCAAATTACCGGTTCCTTGCAATACTGGTACGATAAACATCCCACCAGTACCAACTGGTTCATGCAGCAGATTGCCTGTCCGCAACGCATGGGAATTATCCTTATTCTATTAAGAAAAGGAAAAGCACAGCTCCCTCCAACACTTGAAAACAAACTCATCGAACGGATGAGGGAAGAAGGCGGACGTCCCGACCAACGCGGCTCGCAAGGTACAGGAGCCAATAAAACAGACATTGCTGTTCACTGGATATACCGCGGATGCCTTACCGCCGATGCCTCTGTGCTCTCTTTCGGCGTGGAGCAAGCCTATTATCCGTTGTTCCTCACCACCGGCGAAGGACTCCAGAACGATTTTTCCTACCTGCAACACGGGCCGCAGTTCTACACAGCCGGGTACGGCAGTTCCATCATCAACGCCATAGGGAATGTGGCTGTATGCCTTGCAGGCACTCTGTACGCTCTCTCGGGAGAAAAAGCCGAACTACTGAATAAGTTCGCCCGCACCTCGTACATCCCTGTTACCCGCGGGCAATACTTCCTATATAATGTACTGGGGCGCGGATTATCAAGGAAAAACGCCCTCTACCAGGGTGGAAACAGTAAACCCATCGAACTCATGAAACGTATCGACACCACCCATACCGGAGTCTATGATGCCGCCCTCAAACGTCTGAAAGCCATCGAACCGGCAAGCTACGGAGTGGAACCCTCGAACATCCACTTCTGGCGGGGCGACTATACCCTCCACCAACGTCCCGAATATACCTTCGATACCCGTACGGCATCCGTCTACACCGCCCGGAACGAAAACGGGAACGGTGAAAACCTGTTGGGCTACTTCCTCACCGACGGAGCCAATACCATCGCCATACGGGGCAATGAGTATGCGGATATCTTCCCCGTATGGGACTGGGCAATGATTCCCGGGGTAACCGCTCCTCATCTGACTACCATCCCGCTGCCGCACGAGTGGGAGGTGCCCGGCACGAGCCACTTTACAGGCGGAACTTCGGACGGACGTTACGGAGTAAGCACTTATCTGCTGGACGACCGGGATTACGGCATCCTGACACAAGCCCGGAAAGCCTGGTTTTACTTTGACGACGAAGTGGTTTGCCTCGGTGCAGGCATCAATTCGGAAGCTTCGCAGACGGTGAATACTACCGTCAACCAATGTTTGTTGCAGGGAGCTGTTTCGGTGCATAGTCAGGATGCCACGCAAACAGTGGCAAACGGCGTGCATACGTACACCCATCCGTCGTGGGTATGGCATGACGGTGTGGGTTACTACTTCCCGCAGGGAGGAAAAGTATCGGTGAGTAATCAGGCACAAACCGGCAACTGGCGAACCATCAACAAAGCCCAACCCGATACACCGGTTTACAAAGATGTATTCAAGCTATGGTTCAACCACGGCATAAGTCCGAAGCAACAAACATACGCCTACATCGTTGCTCCGAATATACAGACAGTAAACGCAGCCGCCGCTTATCCGGTGGATAACATCCGCATCCTGGCCAATACGGACTCGGTACAGGTGGTCCGCCATGAGCAACTCAACTTATGTGGAATGGTGTTTTACAAGGCGGCTACCTTCGAAGCCGATAGGGTAAAGGTACATGCCGACAAAGGCTGTGTGGTGTTGCTGAAGAATGTAGGCACCACACAGGTACGGGCATACATAGCCGATCCGTCGCGCAAAGAAGCGGCCATTAATCTCACGTTCTCGTTGCCTGCCATCAATGGGCAGAAAGTAGTGCCGTGCAGTTTTTCTGTATACCCCGACGCGTATGCAGGAGCTACTAAAGAGTTTATACTATCAAATAACTAAGATAATATGATAAAGAAATATATAACAGCTGCAGTGGCAGTAGCCGCTGTTCTGCTTGCAGAAATGCCGGCACATGCCCAACAACTGCCGGAGAAAGATTATACGGAACTGACCGATACCAAACCGCACGATTCCGGAGAGGTATGGGCGAAGCTGAAAAGCCCGGTACAACTGGGCTGGGGAAACACGGATGTACGTTATCCCAAGCTGAGCATCCCTACCCCGGCTGCCGGGAGAAGTTGGAAAGGAACCGCCTGGAAAGGTGAACGCATCAATGCGCAGGCTGTGTTTTGGACCAACAAGAACCTGAAAAATGTACGTTTGGAGGTATCTGACCTGAAACTCGGCTCGGCATCCGTTATCCCATCGTCGGCTGTAAAAAGCAGTTTCGTACGCTACGTCATGACCGACGAACTGAACAAAGACCGCAAAGGCGCCTGCGGACATCGCCCCGACCGTACCCAGTGGGATTCGTCTATGGTAGCCGATGTGCTCGATGCCCGTTTGCAAATGGATATACAAGAGAACTCTACCCGTCCCATCTGGCTCACCATACAGGTGCCTGCCGGCATACAGGCCGGGAAGTACAAAGGCACTCTGAAAGTTACCGGTGAAGAGGCGTCCACCCAAACATTCACACTGACACTGCCTTTCGAGGTAGATGTCGTGAACCACACGCTCCCCGCCCCCAAGGACTGGGCTTTCCACCTCGACCTGTGGCAGAATCCATACGCCGTAGCCCGCTACTACAACGTCCCGCTGTGGAGTCAGGCACACTTCGACCTCATGCGTCCGCTGATGCAACAATTAGCCGATGCCGGACAGAAAATCATCACCGCCACCATCATGTACAAACCCTGGAACGGCCAGACGGAAGATGCTTTCGACAGCATGGTAGGTAAAACGAAGAAACTGGACGGCACGTGGGTGTACGACTACACTGTGTTCGACCGTTGGGTGGAATTCATGATGAGCGTTGGCATCGACCGGCAGATCAACTGCTTCACCCTCGTCCCTTGGGCGCTGAAGTTCGACTATTACGACCAGGCCAGCAACCGCGTCCGGTTCGTCGAAGCCAAACCCGGTGATGCCGCTTACGAAGACTACTGGCTCACGTTCCTGAAAGATTTCGCCCGTCACCTCCGCCAGAAAGGCTGGTTCGACCGCACCACCATCTCCATGGACGAACGCGAACCGGAGATGATGCGTCACGCATTTGCCCTGATAAATAAGGCCGACCCCACTTACAAGGTTTCCGGCCAGGGCAACTACCACGCCGAAGTAGAGCCGCACATGTACGAGTATTGTCTGGCTTACGAGCAGCCTATTCCGCGCGAGGTGATTGAAGCCCGTCGCAAAGCCGGTAAAATAACAACGGTGTACACCTGTTGCACCGAACCGTTCCCCAACTTTTTCACCTTCTCCACACCTGCCGAAGCTACATGGACCATTTGGTACGCCGTTGCACAGGGCTATGACGGTTACCTGCGTTGGGCATACAACAGTTGGACGCAAGACCCGCTGCGCGACACGCGTTTCCGCACCTGGGCTGCCGGCGATTGCTTCCTGGTGTATCCCGGCTGTAGCAGCATCCGCATGGAACGCCTGGTGGAAGGCGTGCAGGATGCAGAGAAAATACGCATCCTCCGGCAAGAGTTCGAGGCCAAAGGACAGAAAGGAAAACTGAAAAAGTTGGACGAAGCACTGTCGCAGTTCCAAGCTAAGAATCTCACGGAAACAAATGCCGATACGATGGTAAATACCGCCCGGAAAGTGCTGAATAACTTCTGATTTGCGAAAAAATAAATGCCTTTGCCCGAAGAACCCATGAAAAAACAAATAATCATCATCCTCGTCTGCTGCATCAGTATACTGGGAGCAGCGCAAGAAAACAGAACAGACTACCTGTCCGTTCTGCAATTCAACATCTGGCAGGAAGGTACACAGGTACCGGGCGGTTACGAAGCCATCGCCGAGCAAATTATTGCTTCCGGTGCCGACCTTGTTACCCTGAGTGAGGTACGTAACTACCACAACACCCGTTTCTGCGACCGCATCGTTGAAACCCTGAAACAGAAAGGAGAAACGTTCTACTCTTTCTATAGTTATGACTCCGGCATCCTTTCCCGCTATCCCATCACGGACAGCGTAACCGTTTACCCGCTTAATAACGACCACGGAAGCGTGTACAAGGCAATTGTGAACGTAAAAGGCAAAGAAATAGCCATCTACACCGCCCACCTGGACTACCTGAACTGCACCTATTACGACATCAAAGGGTATAGCGGCACCACCTGGAAAAAGCGTACGCCGCTGACAGATATGGACAGCATCCTGGCAGACAATACGGCTTCCCGGCGAGACGATGCCATCCGCGCATTCCTTGCCGAGGCAGCCAAAGACCGTGCACAGAACCGCATCGTCATCATCGGCGGCGATTTCAACGAACCGTCGTTGCTCGACTGGACAGAAACCACCCGAAATCTCTACGACCGCCAGGGGCTGACTGTTCCATGGACTGTGAGCAAACTACTGCTGGATGCCGGTTATAAAGATGCATACCGGGAGGTTCATCCCGACCCGCTGAAGAACCCCGGCATCACTTACCCCGCCGACTGTCCGGGAGTTCCTGTCAACAAGCTCACCTGGGCACCCGAAGCGGACGAGCGCGAACGCATCGACTTTATTTATTATTATCCTGATACAGCTTTGCAACCGGAAACAGCCATCGTATGGGGACCACAAGGTTCCATTGTCCGCAGTCAACGGGTACAGGAAATAGAAAAAACGGAAATCGGACCGGGTGTTTGGCCTTCCGACCACAAAGCAGTATTGGTAACATACGTTTGGGATTAGTTCCCAAACAATATTGTCAGCGCATTATTTGCGACAAATCGCAAACTAAAACAAATGGCTATTTAACGACATCTATAAACAATTTTCGTAATTTTTTCGTTTTATTATTATAACAAAACGAAAAAATAATATGGAAAAAGTAAATCAATCAACATTCAAGTCTGTACAATTTATTGGAATGAATATCAGTACTGTTCCCTGTGCAGCAGATGCCATTATGGACATAAGTGTTCGTGGAGACTATAGAGGTTATTCTGATATACAATATGACATCAACCAACGGCTGGATTCAGTCAAAGGCTTTGTGGAAAGTACAGTCAGAAGTGAAAAGATAAATAAAAACAAGGATGTGTTAAAAATATTGGTTATCCCGGAATTCTATTTCAGAGGAATGCTCGGTGCTTATCAAAGAGAAAGAAACACGCAGTTTGGTAACGTAGATTCGTCTTATCACTTCTTTCAAACTTATTTTGGCGAATTGAAAGATTACTTATTTAAAACAATGAATGAAAAAGAGTATGGCTCTGCATTACTTGTTTTAGGAACGCTGTTGACCAGTACTATGGCAATTGATATAACTAAATCACCTACTAAAGAATTGTCATATATAGGCGATAAGCTATTAAAAATATATGATGAACTACCTCCTAGAAACGAAGACAAAAAATCGTTACTTAGCAAAATGTTGAGAGATATCGACCAACATGAAAAGCAGCCTTTAGATCCGTCTTTCTCATTCGATGACGCATGTGCGGATTTCAGTAACAAGGTGATGTCAAATTCACTCAACGACCCCTATAAAGATTTTGAAAAATTATTGATGGATACTTTGAATGAGTGTGACTCGAGGGCCGAAATTGTTGTTTGCAATGATTGCTATATTGTCGATAATCATCTGATGAAACAAGATTCTACCATATTTAATAACGTATTTAGGATTCCAAAACAATTTAAATCAAAAGAAGATTTTATACTTAATTACATGAAGAACAAATACATTCAAACAATAACTAAATACAATAAACTGGCTCTTCCACACAATACCGAACAAAAACATTTTACGCACGATAATGGATGTATTTTTGAATATGCCGGATTAAGAATAGGAATCGATATTTGTTTGGATCACAGCAGGAAAAGATTGTTAAACTCATTACGAGATAATAAAGAAGCATACGTTGATATTCAAATAATATCTTCATGCGGTATGAGTATCAGAGATAACGCTGTGGCTGCTCGCAAGAATGGCTATGTATTTATTTGTGATGGAGAATACGCTCCTGATGGAAGTCAGTACGCAAAAGATAAAAAGAGTCATACCGGTTTGAAAAAAGTGAATGAAGCCAACTCACTTACCAATTATGAAAGTGCTGCTATTTTGAGCGATTATACCGTACTTCCTGAAAGTGACAGAATAAAAAGACAGGTCGTTAATAGACAGATACATCCTTTTCCTACATACGAGGTGCATATTTACAAACCTGTTGACTTAAATTTTTAAATATCTCTCAACTCATACATCATTCGTTCAAAAAGTCGGGGCACTTCAACAGTCCCCGACTTTTTTTAATGGAGAATATGTCAATCTCAGAAAAACACACCCACGGACGTTTTGTGCAGCAATTACGGAAAATAATGGCACATCCTCAATGCCCTGACATGCTAAATTTGCAAAAAAAAGAAATCTAGCTAGCCCTATAAAATTGTTAAACCCATAAAAAAAAATCGCCTATGTTGAACCAGTGAAAGAATTACTCAATAAAAAAACCGGAAGCTGTCGAAGCAGTTAACCGGCATACTGTGAAGAACCCTGAAATCGGCACACATGTCGTTAACGCATACGTGCCGACTAATTATCAAACATTTTAAATATAATTCTATGAAATTAAATCTCAATTATCCCTTTTTTCTGCATCGGAAAGTGGGGCGTCCATTAAAACTCTTCTTTTTACTTCTTTTTGCCTGCAGTTTACAACTTAAGGCTGCAGATTCTTATGCAAAAGAAGAACTTAAAGCTACCCAACAGACACTAAAGACTGTTACGGGAAAAGTGACTGATAGTGCCGGCGAACCTATTATTGGAGCATCGGTAGTGGTAAAAGGAACTTCTACAGGTACTATTACCGATTTGGATGGGAATTACACCTTAGGTGTTGCGGGCTCGGATGCCGTTTTGATATTCAGCTACATAGGCTACAATAAGCAAGAAATAAAAGTAGGCAATCAGAGCACTGTCAATATTGTTATGGCCGAAGACTCACAAGCACTGGATGAAGTAGTAGTGGTGGCTTATGGAGTACAGAAGAAAGTAAACCTTACCGGATCGGTAGCTTCTATTAACTCCGACAAACTTGAGAGCCGCCCGGTAGCCAATTTAACGACTGCATTGACAGGTTTGGCTGCTGGAGTGAGCATTACCCAGGCTTCGGGTAACCCGGGTTCTGAGGATGCAAGCATACGTGTTCGTGGAGCAGGAACTTTCTCGAGCGATTATAGAGGCCCGATGGTAATCATCGATGGTGCACAGGGAAGCATGGATTCTGTAAATCCGGATGATGTAGAATCTGTATCTATATTGAAGGATGCTGCTTCGGCTGCCATCTATGGTTCGCGCGCTGCAAACGGTGTTATTTTGATTACAACCAAGCGTGGCAAGAAAGAGTCTGCGCCCAAAGTAACGTATACCGGTATACTCTCCTCAGAACAACCCACAGGTAAGTATGACTTCATAACCGACTATGCTACCTATATGGAAACATTTAACCGGGCTATGAATAGTGTAGGGCAAACCGGACGTTACGCACAGACAACCATCGACGCCTGGAGAAAGGCTTCGAAGGATCCGAATGGCAAGGCAAGCGAATACGGAGATATTCCTAATTATCTGGCATATCCTAATACAGATTGGTACGATGCATTGTTTCAAAACAATCTGTTCCAGAAACACAACCTCTCAATAACCGGAGGTAGCAAGAACTCTAATTACCTGCTCTCGGCCATGTTTATGGACAATCCGGGCACCATGAAAAATACCGGTTTGAAACGCTACCAGTTCCGTGTCAATGTAGAAAGTAAGATTGGTAAGTTCCTGAAAGTAGGAACGCAAACTTATGCTATGAGACAAGATAAGGAAGCGGGTAACCAGAGTTCGGCTTTCAATTTCCTTTTCCAAACGGTTCCGGGTATGACTCCCATGCATGACGGAAAATTCGGGTATCCCGAAGCTGCCGAAGAAGATGGTACAGCTAATAACATATTATGGTATTTAAGTAATGAAGGCGGAAAACGCACCACTACACGTGTAAATACCAATTGGTATGCCGAAGCTGAGCTTTACAAAGGATTGGTGGCACGGGGTAGTTTCAATTATCAGGAATATCGGTATGATGATGATACTTACTCACAATCCAACGATATGTATAGTTTCCGTGACAATACCGTAAAACGATACGGAACAACATTAGATAATGCTACGGTTTCCTATGGTCAACAGCGTTCGATGGAATATACGGCTATGGCGAATCTGAGTTATAACAATACGTTCGGCAACCACACGATAGGTGCCATGATTGGGTACGAGCAGTATTATTATGACATGAAGGAACTGAATGTAACCGCGAAAGGCTTGATGGACTTTTCCATCACCGATATAGGAACAGCTACCGAGATGTCGCGTATCTGGGGAGGAGTCAAGGATGGTAAACAAAAAGATACCGGCGCACAATATGACTACGCAATGCTTTCATACTTCGGAAGAGTAAACTACTCATACAAAGATCGATATTTGTTTGAGGCTAACTTCCGCCGCGACGGATCTTCACGCTTCTCTCCCGAGGATCGTTGGGGTACATTCCCGTCCGTTTCAGCTGCATGGCGTATCAGTGAAGAATCATTTATGGAGTCTGCCAAAAGCTTCATTAACAACCTGAAATTACGCCTCTCCTGGGGTAAGTTGGGTAACACCACTTCGGGATACTACGACTGGCAGGCAACATACGGTAAAGTAAACTATAGCTTCGACGGCAAAATTTTCAATGGATTGGCACAAACCAAGTTGGCTAATACACTCCTGAAATGGGAAGGTATTACCTCGACCGGTATTGGTCTCGACGCCGGATTCCTGAATAACCGTTTGGGAGTGGAATTGGATTTCTACAATAAAGTAACAGAAGGTATCCTGACATCCCCTGCTATTTATCTCACGATGGGTACTGTAGACCCTCCGACAAAGAATACATCGGATATGCGTAACAGAGGTATGGAGGTTAAAGTAGACTGGAACGACAGGATAGGCGATTTCCGCTATGCCATATCGGCCAACTTCGCGTACAACCAGAATGAAATTACATCGTATCTGGGACAAATGAAAGAAGGCTATGACAAGGATGGCAACTATAGTTCCAATATCGGTCAGACGGCAACGTTCAACGGACTTGGCATACGTACCGAAGGCCACATGATTGACGAATACTATATTCGTACGCGCTATCAAGGTACCGGAACATACAATGATGCAGGCGGCAAGGTTGACCCCAAGGGAGGACCCAGAGACGGTATGATACGTACACCGCAAGACCTCCAATGGGTGAAGGATATGCAGGCCGCCGGATACAAGTTTGAAATCGGTACAATCAATAAAACCGGTTTGTACTACGGAGAAATGATTATGGCCGACCTCAACGGAGATGGCATCTACGGAAACTCTTACGACCGTCAATTTACCGGTAAGTCGGCTTTGCCTAAATTCAGTTATGGTATTGGCGTTTCGGCACAGTGGAAAGGATTCGATTTCAGCATGCAATGGGCCGGTAACGGAGGTATGTATTACTATGTAAATGAAAGAGGCATAAGCAGCTCTTATCTGGATAGCCGTACTGTGATTGCTGCGGATGCTGCAAGCAGGTATTATTACTACAATGAAGATAATCCGAGCGATCCGGCAAACAACATTACTGCGAAGTATCCCAGACTGAGATTCCAATCAAATGGTGCACATATTGATAATGATTTATATCTGTATAACGCCACTTACATTAAACTGAAGAACCTGCAGATAGGTTATACGTTCCCGGAAAAATGGATAGCCAAGGCAAACATCAACCACCTCCGCCTCTTCCTGGCAGGAGAGAATCTGGCTACCATAACAGGTTTCCCGGGACTCGACCCTGAAGCCGGAAGCAAAATCAATGCATATCCGGCATCCCGCCAGTACTCAGTGGGCGTTAACATTACTTTTTAACTATAATCTGATAAATGTATGAAACGATTATTCATTATATTAACAGCAACAGCCACTTTGACAGGCTTCACAGCCTGTACAGGTTTGCTGGATACGGCTCCCTATAATAAGCCGGCTTCATCGACCATGTGGACTACGGAGAACTTAACCGATATGGGTGTGGCCAGTATTTACTCGAATCTGCGTAACTGGGGATTCGCAGGTACCAGTCAAACATATGGGCATTTTGCTTTTGACCAATGGGGATACATGGCGCAATGCCGTGACAATGAAGCCTTTATGCAAGGAACCACCACTCCCGGTAGCGATTTATTCAACAAAACCTGGAAACGATTGTATGAAGGAGTGCACAGAGCGAATGACGCCATCGTAAACATTCCTGTAAAGTCGCCTGTTTCGAACGAAAAGAAAGCACGTTTGGTAGCCGAAGCGAAATTCCTGAGAGCTTTTCATTACTATCGTTTGAATGAGTTGTTCCGTGGAGTACCTATTTACTTAGAACCTATTTCATCAGAAGAGTGCACGAAAGGGCAAGATACCGAAGCTGCCGTATGGGAACAGGTAGTAAAAGACCTGACCGACTGTATTCAGGAACCGCAATTTCCCGATAAAGTCAATACGGGACGTGTCTCCAAAGGAGCTGCCTACGCATTGCGTGGAAAGGCTTATATGCAGCAACAAAAATGGGACTTGGCAGCGGCAGACTTTGCTAAAGTAGGCGAATGCGGCTACTCATTGTTTCAAGGCGGGTACAAAGAACTGTTTACCCAGGCCAATGAAAACAGCGATGAAATGATTTTCAGCGTGCAGAATACAAGCGACCTCGGATATGGCGGAAACTCACAATTCTATTGTGGTACGCGTTCTTCATTCGGATCGTGCTGGAATACATTCTTAGTGTCGCCCAACGGAGTCGATGAGTATGAAAATGCCGATGGAACACCATTTAACTGGGATGCGGTGATTCCCGGATACAGCACAATGACCATAGCTGAAAGAGAAGTGTTTTTTCTTCGCGACACAAAGGATGCCGATGGTAAGGAACTCAATGCAGATGTAACCAAAGCTGTCAATGCAAAACTGGACTTACTCGCTGCCGGAAAAGCCAACTACCTGCCCTACGGTAACGAGGCACGTATCAAAAAGGCTTATGCTGACCGCGACCCGCGTTTGGCGGCAAGTGTGATAACCCCCTATTCAACTTATTTGGGAATATTCGGATCAAACGAAGTGCTGACTACATCAACCTGGCCGATGGTATCGCAAAGTTTGGGTGACTTGTGGACAGACTCACGTACACAGTTCCATTATTTACATCGCAAGTTTGTATATGAAGGAAACAATCCGATTCCTGCCCGTGACCGTTGTCCGACTGATGAGCCACTCATTCGCTATGCCGATGTGTTGCTGTTGTGGGCAGAAGCATTAGTGGAACTCAATAAACTGGACGATGCCGCAGCAAAGGTAAATATGGTAAGAGGCCGTACAGGAGTAAACATGCCTGCGGTGACGTATGCCGGTCAGGATGAGCTACGCCAGAAGGTTAGACATGAACGACGGGTAGAATTCCTGAATGAAGGAATCAACTTCTTCGACGAAATGCGTTGGAGAACCTGGAAAGATACTAAGTTTAAAGTAGGAAATGGAATCATGGAGGTATACGGCAAGGTAGTTTCACCCTATACATGGTTGGGTGACCAAATGTACACTTGGCCCGTTCCGCGCCAGGAAACCGAAATGAACCTCAACATGAAGAAAACTCCGGGTTGGACTTATTAATCTTCTCCCCAAACAATAGGTTTTTAAGGTAAAAAGCAGGTGAAAGGTGCCTGAAAGCGTCAAAAACTTTTGGGCACCTTTAAAAACATATCCCAATGATGAATACTACCAGAATAATTACCCGATTTACAGTTATCGGATGCATTCTCCTTGTTTCTTGTCAGAACAAAGAGAAACAGTTTATAGATGAGAATATTGAATTCTCGGCACAGCAAACAACCTTGATGCTTCAGGAAACCGGTGAACCGAAAGGCGTTTACCCGAGAAGTACGGATGCAGAAGGAAAGTTAGTATGCACAGACAAGTACGATTGGACTTCCGGCTTCTTCCCCGGCAGCCTGTGGTATTTATACGAACTTACCGGTCAGGAAAAGTGGAAAGAAGAAGCTCTTCGCTGGACCGGATCGCTTGAGTCACTAAAGACATTTACCAAGCACCACGATCTGGGATTCATGATGTATTGCAGCTACGGCAACGAATACCGCATTCAACCCACAGAGGAAGTAAAACAGATACTGATTGAAAGCGCCCGCTCACTGGCCACCCGGTTCAGTCCGCTAACCGGTACCATTAAGTCATGGAACTACCGCAAAGCATGGAACGATTCAGTGGAATGGTTTTATCCAGTCATCATCGACAACATGATGAATCTCGAACTACTCTTTGCCGGAGCCCGGTTGGCAAACGACCAGGAGTTATACAACATTGCCGTAACACATGCCAACACTACGCTAAAGAACCATCTGCGCCCGGATTTCAGTTCGTACCATGTGGTCAACTATGACACCCTTACAGGAGCTGCCCGCAACCAGGCTACCAATCAAGGTTACAGCGATAATTCTACCTGGGCACGCGGTCAGGCCTGGGGCATCTACGGATTTACCATGATGTACCGCGAAACAAAAGACCCCACCTATCTGAATGCAGCCGAACGAATGGCTGACTGGTATCTGAATAACCCCAACCTGCCTGCCGACAAGATTCCCTACTGGGACTTCAATGCCGGGCAAGAGGGATATGTACCCGGACTCAAGTCTCAGGCGCGAACCATTACCGGAAGCTACCGCGATGTTTCGGCCGCTGCGATAGTAACCTCTGCTCTTTTTGAACTTAACCAATATATTGCCGGAAAGAACTACTACGAAACAGCCATCGACATGTTGCATACGTTGGCTTCGCCTGCCTATCGGGCAAAATTGGGACAGAACGGCGACTTCATACTGATGCACAGCGTAGGCAGTATACCGCATGGCGCCGAAGTAGATGTACCATTGGTATATGCCGATTACTACTTCCTCGAAGCCCTGTTGCGCTACCGGAAGAGTTTGCAATAAGAAAATGAACTTACTCTGAAACAAATAAGTACGATACATTTCAGTAGGATCAGGTGATTTAAGTGCCTATGGAGCCAGACGGGTTCAGACCCCCAATTTCGACCGTCTGGCCTCCAATGGCATATTACAAAAAAGCCGACTAACTCGCAATGAGTTAGCCGGCTTTTTTTATTAAGTATTCCTATTAGCTTATTCGCTCAACAAGATTTCCAGAATCTGGCAAGCAGCCTTGGCAACGGGAGTACCCGGGCCGAAGATAGCCGCAACACCTGCCTTGTACAAGTAATCGTAATCCTGCGCAGGAATAACCCCGCCGGCAATTACCACGATGTCTTCGCGACCCAGCTTAGCCAACTCTTCAATGATTTGCGGAACCAATGTCTTGTGACCGGCAGCCAGTGAAGATACACCTACTACGTTCACATCATTCTCCACCGCCTGACGGGCAGCCTCGGCAGGAGTCTGGAACAACGGTCCCATATCCACATCGAATCCGCAGTCGGCATAACCGGTAGCTACTACCTTGGCACCACGGTCGTGACCGTCTTGTCCCATCTTAGCCACCATGATACGCGGCTGACGGCCTTCTTTCTTCGCAAACTTCTCGGCCAGTTCACAAGCACGTTTGAAGTCGCTATCGTTTTTACTTTCTGATGAATACACGCCTGAAATAGTTCTGATTACTGCTTTGTAACGGCCTACGATTTGTTCGCAAGCATAAGAGATCTCACCCAGTGTAGCGCGAACGCGTGCAGCTTCTACTGCCAGTTCGAGCAGGTTACCTTCTTTGGTTTCCACGCACTTGGTGATAGCTTCCAGCGCAGCTTTTACCTTCGCTTCGTCACGTCCTTCCTTCAATTCTTTCAGACGTTCGATTTGTTGGTTACGTACAGCTGTATTGTCAATTTCGAGGATATCGATTGGAGCTTCTTTTTCCAGACGATACTTGTTTACACCCACGATGGTTTGTGAACCACAGTCGATACGAGCTTGTGTACGTGCGGCAGCTTCCTCGATACGCATCTTCGGAATACCGGTTTCGATCGCTTTCGCCATACCACCCAGCTTTTCTACTTCCTGAATCAACTCCCATGCATTGTGTGCCAACTCGTTGGTGAGGTATTCTACATAATAAGAACCTCCCCATGGGTCAACGTTCTTGCAGATGTTGGTTTCTTCCTGGATGTAAATCTGTGTATTACGGGCAATACGGGCCGAGAAGTCGGTAGGCAAGGCAATAGCCTCATCGAGTGCATTGGTATGCAGCGATTGGGTATGTCCCAGCGCCGACGCCATGGCTTCGATACACGTACGACCTACGTTGTTGAACGGGTCTTGCTCGGTGAGCGACCAGCCCGATGTTTGCGAGTGCGTACGCAGGGCCAGTGATTTCGGGTTCTTCGGGTTGAATTGTTTTACAATCTTCGCCCACAACATACGTGCGGCACGCATCTTGGCAATTTCCATGAAGTGATTCATACCAATAGCCCAGAAGAACGACAAGCGCGGTGCAAAAGCATCGATGTCGATTCCGGCGGCTGTACCGGCACGGAGGTACTCCAACCCGTCGGCCAGAGTGTAGGCCAATTCGATATCGGCGGTAGCACCGGCTTCCTGCATGTGGTAACCCGAGATAGAGATGGAGTTAAACTTCGGCATCTTCTGTGAAGTATATTCAAAGATGTCCGAGATAATCTTCATCGAGAATGCAGGCGGATAGATATAGGTGTTACGCACCATGAATTCTTTCAGGATATCGTTCTGGATGGTACCGGCCATTTCTTCCAGCTTGGCACCTTGTTCCAAACCGGCATTGATGTAGAAAGCCAACACAGGCAATACGGCACCGTTCATGGTCATGGAAACCGACATCTTGCTCAAGGGAATTCCGTCGAACAACACCTTCATGTTTTCCAACGAGCAGATAGATACACCGGCTTTACCTACGTCGCCTACCACACGTTCGTGGTCGGGGTCGTAGCCACGGTGTGTAGCCAGGTCGAATGCTACCGACAAACCTTTTTGTCCGGCAGCCAGGTTACGACGGTAGAATGCATTCGATTCTTCGGCGGTAGAGAATCCGGCATACTGACGGATGGTCCAAGGACGAAGGGTGTACATTACCGAATACGGACCGCGCAAGAAAGGAGGAAGTCCGGCAGCATACTCCAGATGCTCCATACCTTCGAGGTCTTCTTTTGTATAAACAGGCTTCACTGCGATGTGCTCGGGAGTTTTCCAGTTGCTCTCGATGTCGTTAGCCTTTTGCCACTCGGCACCGTTTACCGGTTGCAGGGCAGCATAGATATCTAAGTTTTTAAAATCTTTTCTCATCTTACTTCAAAAGTTTTGCGTTGTACTCCTTTAATGTATCCAATACGCTTACACGTACGTGGATGAAATTCTCGATACCGGCAGCTTTCAGCTCGTCCATGCAAGCAGGAGCACCTGCTACGATAAACATAGCCCGGTTGTTAAGAGCCTTAAAGGCCGGAACGGCGTATTCGGCATACTCGTCGTCGCTGGAGCAAAGCACCACGATGTCGGCACCGGCAGCCATGGCAGCTTCTACACCTGCTTCAACGGTTTCAAAGCCGAGGTTGTCTACCACTTCGTATCCGGCGCAAGCCAGGAAGTTACAAGCAAACTGGGCACGTGCCTGACGCATAGCCAGGTTACCGATGGTGAGCATGAATGCTTTCGGACGTTTGGCAGCCGCTTCGGTTTCCAGACGCAACGCTTCGAATTCGCTGGCAGCACGGCTGAAGTTCAGCGTAGCTACATCCTTTTCGCAGTTGTTGTCGCCACCGCAGCAGCAAGTACATCCAGCAGGTTGTTTGTCGCCTGCCACTTCGGTGAAGTTGGGGAACTGGTTGGTTCCGAGAAGGATTTCGCGGCGTTGAGCTACGGCTTTGTGACGGGCAGCATTGCTTTCGTTCACGGCAGCCTGCACGGTGCCTGCTTTTACGGCAGCGTAGAAACCACCTTGCTCTTCTACAGCAAGGAACAATTTCCAGGCTTCCTGAGCGATAGCAGCAGTCAGATTCTCAATGTAGTACGAACCGGCAGCGGCATCGACTACCTTATCAAAATGGGCTTCTTCTTTCAACAATAATTGTTGGTTACGGGCCATACGTTCCGAGAATTCGTCGGGAGTCTGGTAAGTCTTGTCAAACGGAGTAACCGTCATGGAGTCAACACCTGCCAAGGCAGCACTCATGGCTTCGGTTTGTGTACGAAGCAAGTTTACATGTGCATCGAACAAAGTAAGGTTGAACGAAGAAGTTTCGGCATGGATTCTCATCTTAGCAGCACAACGGCATTCGTTGTTTTCGCCCTTGTTGGTGCAGTCGCGCAAACATTCGGGGTTGTAAGAAGCTACGATGTTAGCCCACAACAGACGGGCTGCACGGAACTTAGCCATTTCAAGGAAGTAGTTGGAGCTGATACCGAAGTTGAACTTGATTTTCTTGGCAACCAAGGCAGCGGGCAAGCCGGCTTCGGTGAGTTGAGTCATATATTCGTTACCCCAAGCCAATGCATAACCCAATTCCTGAGCAATGTAAGCACCGGCGTTATTCAAGGTCAAAGCGCTTACATTGAGTACGCGGTAGAAAGGCAGCGGTTGAACGGCTTCCACCAACGCTTTTGCAATTTGCAACATGTCGCCCTTTTCTTTACCTTTGGCTAACATTTTATTGAGGTAGTCAAAACCGATAGAGCCTTGCAACTTCGTTAAATCGTACTCTTTCTTCTGGAAGTAAGCCACCAACAGGTTGGCAAGTTCTACCACATGCCCCTGACAAGTAGAGAAGTTTAATTCTACACACTCAGCGCAGATGCCTTCGAGCAACGTTTCGATGTAAGCTGCATCCAGGTCTTTCGCTTTGATACCGAAAGCAAGAGAGTCAACGCCTTTGTTCAAGATATCCAATGCCTTGGCATTGGCTTCTTTGGGGCACTCTACTTTAATTTCCTGACGAACCAACCATTCGTTGTTGTCTTTCTTAGTTCCGCGGAGGTAAGGAAATACGCCCGGAAGCGCATCGGTTGTTTTCAACCCTTCCAGGTCTTCCATCCGGTAGAAAGGTTTCACTTTGAATCCTTCGTTGGTTTTCCAAACGAGTTTCTTCTCATAATCAGCCCCTTTTAAGTCGGCTGTGACCTTCTCCATCCACTCCGAGGTAGAAGCGGGAGCAAAGTCCGAGAAGAGCTTTTCTTTCATGTCTGCCATAATTTATTCTCAATTAAAATAGGATAATAGTTTCACTATTTGGTTTCATTCTTTCCAAATGTAATAAATAGACCCGCAAAGATACTTAATTCCTTGACACGGTACTGTTTTTTCGCAAAATTTCACACAGCCCACTACCTACTTGTCATATCATAAATAAAAGATAAGAAATATTTGATTACTCAAAAGGTAATGAGTAATTTTGCGCGCGTTTTCAGAGAGCAACTTTATAACCCTTTAAACTTTATTACATTGTAACTTATGGATTGGCTACAAACCCTTTTATGGGATCCAAGCTCGGTAGCGCACATCGTATTTTTGTATGCGTTTGTGATTGCTGCTGGTGTTCTACTCGGGAAGATTAAATTTTTCGGAGTTTCTTTAGGTGTTACTTTTGTATTGTTTGCCGGTATTCTTGTGGGACACTTCGGTTTCACCGGCGACATACACATTCTGCACTTCATCCGCGAATTCGGACTTATCTTGTTTGTATACTGCATAGGTTTGCAGGTAGGACCTTCTTTCTTTTCTTCTTTCAAGAAAGGCGGGATGACGCTTAATCTGCTGGCTGTTGGCGTGGTAGTGCTCAACATAGCTGTAGCTTTATCCATCTACTTTATTGGCGACGGACGCATCGAGCTTCCCATGATTGTGGGTATCCTGTATGGTGCGGTAACTAACACCCCGGGTCTGGGTGCAGCGCAGGAAGCGTTAACACAACTGCATTATACCGGTCCGCAAATTGCCTTGGGATATGCCTGTGCCTATCCATTAGGTGTGGTAGGTATCATCGGTTCCATTATCCTGATTCGTTATTTGTTCCGCGTTAACCTGACAAAGGAAGAAGAAGACCTGAAGAACGCCAGCAGCGACCTGAAACACAAGCCGTTTATGATGGACTTAGAGGTTCGCAACGAATCATTGGCAGGCAAAACGCTGATTGAAGTAAAATCGTTTCTGGGACGTCAGTTTGTATGCTCACGTATCCGCAAACAAGGACATGTAAGCATCCCTAACCACGAAACCGTGTTTGAAATGGGCGATGAACTGTTCATTGTTTGCTCAGAAGAGGATGCCGAAGCCATCAGCGCTTTCATTGGAAAGAAAACAAAAATAGACTGGGAAAAGCAAGACATGCCGATGGTATCGCGCCGCATCCTGGTTACTAAATCGGAAATCAACGGTAAGAAGCTGGGTTCTATGCATTTCCGCAGCATGTACGGAGTGAATGTTACACGTGTAAACCGTTCGGGTATGGACTTGTTTGCCGACCCTAACCTGGTATTGCAGGTGGGCGACCGTATCATGGTGGTTGGCGAGCTCGATGCTGTAGAGCGTGTAGCTAATGCAGTAGGTAACTCGTTGAAGCGTTTGGATCATCCCAATATGGTTACTATCTTCGTAGGTATCTTCCTGGGTATCTTGCTGGGCAGTATCCCGTTGGCTTTCCCGGGTATCCCTACTCCGGTTAAACTGGGTTTGGCAGGTGGTCCGTTGGTGGTTTCTATCCTGATCGGACGCTTCGGTCATAAGTTACACCTGGTAACATATACTACGCAAAGTGCTAACCTGATGCTTCGCGAAGTGGGTATCGTACTGTTTCTTGCCAGTGTGGGTATTGAAGCGGGAGCCAACTTTGTAAATACGGTAATCGATGGCGACGGTTTGCTTTACGTAGGCGCGGGCTTCCTGATTACTGTAGTTCCTCTGTTGATTATCGGTGCCATTGGCCGCTTGTATTTCAAGATAAACTACTTTACCTTGATGGGACTGATTGCCGGTAGTAACACCGACCCTCCCGCATTGGCGTATGCTACTTCGGCTGCTACCAATGATGCTCCGGCAGTAGGTTATTCTACGGTATATCCGTTGACGATGTTCCTGCGCATCCTTACAGGGCAGCTTATATTGATATTGCTGTTTTAGCAACTCTCTTTTATAAACAAAGAACGCCGGTTATACTACTCAAAGCATAACCGGCGTTCTTCGTTTATGGGGCTATCAAATTCCTAACTTTTGTTTGACGAAGCTCTCCACATAATCAACCGTGCGGGCTACTCCCAACGCCGAGGAGTCGATACACAAATCGTACGTGGCGGCAGCTCCCCAGGTTTTATAGCTGTAATAGTTGTAATACTCGGCACGCTGCTTATCGGCTTTATGAATCAAGTCTTTGGCAGCTTCCTCAGAAATATTCAGATTGGTGCTTACCCGCCGGATGCGGTCGGTCATGGAGGCGGCGATAAACACATTCACACAACGGGGATTATCGCGCAGGATGTAATCGGCACAACGCCCCACGAACAGGCACGACTTCTCGGAGGCTAACTTACGAATCACATCACTTTGTACCTTAAACAGCGCATCGTTGCTCAGGCAATTTCCATAGGGTATCGACCCGTCACTGATAAAAGGGAAACGCAAACTAAACAGTCCGCCGCCAAATCCCTGCGAGCTTTTCTCGTCGGCTTTTTCAAAGAATTCCTTGCACAACCCGCTCTCTTCCGAGGCGATGTTAATCAGTTCTTTGTCATAAAAACCGATGCCTAAATTGGCAGCCAGCTTCTCTCCTATCACCCTTCCACCGCTGCCTAATTGGCGTCCGATGTTGATTACATATGTATCGCTCATAAGATTATACAATTGGTTCGTTAGCAAACTTACACTATTTTCCCGGAAAAAGAAAAAGGTTTACCCGTTTTTTTGCAGCGGTTAGTTAAACATCCTCCATGAGCAAAAAACATGTTTTGATTCGCCATTCGCCATCTTTTTGGATTCATAAGTCTGATAACCAATTAAATAACCGATGGCGAATCCCTTTTTGATTCGCCATTGATTCGCCATTTTAACACTGATTCGCCATTTAGTATCCCAGGATGCGCCGTCAAACTAAGCTGCAATCAAGTAGTTTCATGGGCAGAAACCTTTTGTTCCATCTCCGGAAACTTTTAGTTCCAAGCTCAGAAACTAAAAGTTTCACTTACAGAAACTAATTGGTTTCACCCTTAATACTGGAAGTTTCGCCCTTGAAACCGGCAGTTTTGCTCTTGAAACCAGCGGTTTAGCTGCTAAACCATTGGTTTCATCTGATGTAACTAACTTAGTACAGCCTGCTACTAATGGCGAATCATCCGGGGAATGGCGAATCAAATCACATTTTTTGCTCATAGGGGGTATTAGCATACTTACCCACTGGGGTAAAAGGTGGAGCTGGCTAAAAGATTAACAGGAATAATGGAGGTAATTGCCGTAATATGAAAAATGTTTCGTATTTTTGCCTCCAATTTGAGTTAATTTGCAACGTAATGAACATTCTAGAACTAAGTGAACAGGAAATCATCAGACGTAACAGC
>JAVBVL010000119.1:0-5688 GCA_031554285.1 Bacteroides sp. | reverse complement strand
TTTCGCTTATAAAAGTATTATACTTACTTTTGCACAGGAATTTAATTCACAAACAATAAACTTTAAACAAAATGATTAGTTACAAAGAATTAGGTCTTGTAAACACCAGAGAAATGTTTGCAAAAGCCATCACAGGCGGGTACGCTATTCCGGCGTTCAACTTCAACAACATGGAACAATTGCAAGCTATTGTTCAGGCTGCTGTTGAAACTAAATCACCGGTTATCCTCCAGGTTTCTAAAGGCGCTCGTCAATACGCCAACCAAACTTTGCTTCGCTACATGGCCGAAGGCGCTGTAGAGTATGCAAAAGAATTGGGTTGCGCGAAGCCGGAAATCGTACTTCACCTGGATCATGGCGATTCATTTGAAACTTGTAAGTCGTGTATCGATATGGGCTTCTCTTCAGTAATGATCGACGGTTCTCATCTTCCTTATGATGAAAACGTGGCATTGACTAAGAAAGTAGTTGAATACGCTCACCAATTTGACGTGACCGTAGAAGGCGAACTCGGCGTATTGGCTGGTGTAGAAGATGAAGTATCTGCCGAACACCACACCTATACTCAACCGGAAGAAGTGGTTGACTTCGTTACCAAGACCGGATGCGACAGCTTGGCTATCTCTATCGGTACTTCACACGGTGCCAACAAATTCAAACCCGAACAATGTACCCGCAATGCCGAAGGTATCCTGGTTCCCCCTCCCTTGCGTTTCGACGTATTGGAAGGTGTTGAAAAAGAACTTCCGGGATTCCCCATCGTATTGCACGGTTCTTCATCGGTTCCGCAGGAAGAAGTAGAAACTATCAACAAATACGGTGGTGCATTGAAAGATGCTATCGGTATTCCCGAAAGCGAATTGCGTCACGCTGCTTCTTCAGCAGTTTGCAAAATCAACATCGACTCGGACAGCCGTTTGGCTATGACTGCTGCTATCCGCAAGACATTTGCTGAGAAACCGGCTGAGTTTGACCCGCGTAAATACCTGGGACCGGCTCGTGACAACATGCGTGTACAATACATCCACAAGATTGAGAATGTATTAGGTTCGGCAGGTAAATTGGCTGAATAAGCAATAGATTCAAATAAAAGATAGCCGCCGGAGAGTTCTTCTTCGGCGGCTTTTTTTGTTTTTATAGGGAAGAATCAAGTTTTTATCAGGAGGTTTTTATCTTTTCACAGCCATGATAAGACCTTATCACAGTAATGATAAGGCTTTATCACATATATGATAAGGTCTTATCATGGCTGTGAAAAGCTACAAATGAAGGCATAAAAAACAGAGTTCCACCGAGTGATAAATAAAAACTCAGTGGAACTCTGCGTAATTTAACGGGAGATACTTACAACTCGATAACCAATGATTGGCGCGCGGGCATGGTAAGTTCATTCTCCAATTGGATAGTCTTTCCGCTCAGGATGTCTTTACCGGAGGTTTTTCCGCAAAGAATCTCGGCGTAGAACTTCAACGGGAGTTTGGTTTCGGCATCGGTACCATTGAGCAATACAAATACCGTTTTACCGTTGTATTGGCGGGCGTATGCATACACACCGTTTTGTACCATGAACTGTGTCATGCTTCCTTTGGCAATAACTTCGTTGCCTTTGCGCCAGTTCAGGAGGGTGCGGTAAAAGTCGTAGCACTCTTTCTGTACGGCTGTACGGCCTGAGGCTGTGAAAGCGCTTGCTTTATCATCCGCCCATCCGCCGGGGAAGTCTTTACGGACGTAACCGTCGCTCTTGCTCTTTACACCGTTCATCATTACTTCGGTACCGTAGTATAGTTGCGGAATGCGGCGGGTGGTAAGCAGCAGGGTAGAGGCCTGTTTCAGCATGGCGAGGTTGTCACCTTCGGCTAAGTAGCGGTCGGTATCGTGGTTCTCGATGAAAGCCAGTACCATGGCGGGGTTGGGGTAGAGGAAATCGTATGCAAAACTGTTGTAGATACGGTCGAAACCCTTGAACCAAGTCTCGGTTTGCTCGGTGCGAATCATGTTTATTTTATCGTAGAAGCTGAAGTCCATCACTGTCTTCAGGTTGCTGTTGCGCGGAGCCGACAGTTTGGAATCCATTTGCCACCAGGCGGTGTATGCCGGTTCGGTATTCCAGGTTTCGCCTACGGTGTTGTAGTTGGGATACTCTTCGTTCAGCTCTTTCATCCAGTTGCTCATGGCATCGTAATCGGCATACGGATAGGTATCCATGCGGATTCCGTCGATATCGGCGTATTCAATCCACCAGAAGCTGTTTTGCACCAGGTATCTGTACACGTGCGGGTTGCGTTGGTTCAAGTCGGGCATGGAAGGAACAAACCAACCGTCGTTCATCTGCAGGAAGTCGTACTTGGAGGCGTACGGGTCAACGTGCGGGGTGAGTTTGAAAGAGGTTTGTACAAAGTTATTCTTGTGGTCGGGGTAATTGAACCAATCTTTCGAGGGCATATCGGCAATCCAGGGATGTTCTACACCACAGTGGTTGAAAATCATATCCATTACTACCTTGATACCGCGGGCGTGCGATTTCTCAATGAGTGCGCGGTACTCTTCGTTGGTGCCAAAACGTTGGTCTACCTTGTAATAATCGGTGGTGGCATATCCGTGGTACGAGCCGCCGGTCATGTTGTTCTCCAGTACGGGAGTAAACCACAAGGCGGTGATACCCAGGTCTTCAAAGTAGGGAAGGTGTTGCTCGATACCTGCCAGGTCGCCTCCGTGGCGGGCGTTGGGGTCGTTGCGGTCTACTTTGTATTCGGCCATGCCGGCAATTTGGTCGTTGGCAGGATTACCGTTGGCAAAGCGGTCGGGCATGAGCAGGTACAGTGCATCCGAAGCATCGAAACCTTTGTGCTCGCAACCCTTCTTGGTACGGGCTTTCAGTTCGTAGGCCTGTGTTATCTTCTTTTTTCCTTGGGTAAAGGTGAGCATTACTTTGCCCGGCTTCACATCTTTGTCTAATGTGAGATACACCAGGAGGTAGTTATTGCTTTCCAGGCGAACGGTGCTGCTCAGTGAAACGCCGGGATAGGCTACCGATACGGATGCGTTGGCAATATCTTCACCATACACCATGAGTTGGAGTTCGGGGTTTTGCATGCCGGCAAACCAGCACGGCGGGTCAATTTTACTTACATTCATGGCGGCATACGTGCTGAGCGACAACATGAAAGTGCTTACGATAAATAATAATTTCTTCATGATATTAGCATTATAAATATATAGGACGCTAATATACCAAATATTTATTGATATAGTAAATGCTCTTGTTTTTCGTCTCACTCAGATTCTATGCAAACGTTTGTATCATGGGATAGGTGCGCCGACTCGGAAGAAATCTTCTTTCTTCTGGTCGTTGCGCAGGTCGTTGAGCCAGTTTTGGGCAGCTTGGTAGTAGCGGGTGAAGTCAACATCTACTTCTCCGCGCTCGTTCAGGGTGCCGGTGGCTTCTTTAGCATCTTTAGGCTTGGTTTTCAGGAAGGCTTCCAGGTGGTGTTCGGCGCTCTTTTTGTCTTTTAAATCGTATTGGTATATATAAGCAATGTCGTACAGTAGCTTGTGGTTGTTACTATTGTATGTATACTGTTTCTTCATGGCTTCTATTTGTTCTTTGGGTTGACGGCCCAGGTTGTAACAATCTGCCAGTCCTTTGTACAGGCGGGTCATGGTACTATCTGAGGGGATGGTTAGTTCAATGGCCCTTTTCAGGTACTCAATGCCCTCTTTCTTCCAGGAAGTTTTGGAACAAGCGCGCCCCAGATAGTATAGCAGGTTAGGGTCTTCGGGCGATTTTGCGCTGACTAACAGTAACAGGTCGTGCGCCTCGTAGTATTTCTCGGTGGCATAGTAACAGATGCCGAAGTAGTAATTGGTAAGCAATGTGCTGTCGCCCTGACTTTGCAGGTATTGGTAACGCTCGATGGCAGTGGGATAGTCTTTGTTCAGGCAGTACGAAACGGCATTCTGGCGATTTACTACAATGTTGGTGGAGTCGATCTGCCGGTACACTTCGGTGGCTTCGATGGCATATTTATATTCGCCCACGCTGCTGTACAGGCTGCCTAACTTGGCAGCGGCTAAGTAATCGTCCGGATATTTATCTTGTATAACATGGTAACAACCAATGGCCGACCATACATCGTTCAGCCCCTCCAGGCTCTGTGCCTGCAGATGCAGCACTGCCGCCGAACTGTCGGCTTCTGCCATCACGCTACTCTCGCCGAAGGCTTCCTCGTAATAACCTTGTTGGCATAGCAGGGCGATGTATTGCAGGCGTACATACTTATTCTTGGGATTCAGCATGAGCGCTTCGTTGTAATAGTTGAGTGCTTCTTTGTATTTAGCCAATAGCTTGCAACACTCGGCAGTTTCCAGGTAAGCTAACGGGTTCTGAGCATCTTCGGCTATGAGTTGGCGGAAGGTAGCCAGCGCTTCTGCATTCATACTAAGGCCTTTCTGCGCTCTTCCCTTTTGCAGGAGCAGGGTAGGAGTTGCCTGTTTTTCTTTGGCTATCAGCGTGAGTGCCGTTTCATAATCGTAGTTGACCATGGCTTCCTGAATGGGGCGGGTGGTTTGTGCTGCCAGGGTACTTCCTATACAAAGAAATATACATGCTAAGAGTTGTTTCATGATAAATAGTGTTTGATGAGTGGTTCAATGGCGTGCAAGATAATGATATTATTCTTATTACGAATAATTCGTAGGTTCTTTTCAGATAGATTAACAGGATAAGTATATCTGTATAAGTGTTGGTAAGACTAAATAACACAAAAAGCGCCTCTCCCGTGAAGGAGAAGCGCTTTCTATATACTGAGTATTTTCAGATTACATCAAGAATCCCAACAATACACCGGCAGCAACAGCCGAACCGATTACACCGGCAACGTTCGGACCCATGGCGTGCATCAGCAGGTAGTTGGTAGGATCGTACTCCAAACCAACGTTCTGTGAGATACGTGCCGACATAGGTACAGCCGATACACCGGCGTTACCAATAAGCGGGTTGATACGTTTTGCCTTCGGCAGAATCAGGTTGAATATCTTCACAAACAGTACACCCGAAGACGTAGCAATGATAAATGCCATGAATCCGAGGAAGAAGATATAGATGGTGCTGGCAGTGAGGAACTCACTGGCTTGTGTAGAAGCACCTACGGTTAATCCGAGCAGGATAGTGATGGAGTCAATCAGCGGACCGCTGGCAGTCTCTGCCAAACGGCGTGTTACGCCACTTTCTTTCAACAGGTTACCAAAGAAGAGCATACCCAACAAAGGCAAACCCGACGGAACGAGGAAGCAAGTCAGCAACAAACCGATGATGGGGAACATTACCTTCTCTGTATGAGATACCGCACGGGCGGGCTTCATACGCATTACGCGTTCCTTCTTGGTGGTGAGCAGGCGCATGATGGGCGGTTGTATCACCGGTACCAACGCCATATACGAGTAAGCCGACACGGCAATAGCTCCCATTAGGTTAGGTGCGAGTTTGGACGACAAGAAGATAGCGGTAGGACCATCGGCACCACCAATGATAGCAATACCGGCTGCCTGGTTAGGTTCGAAGCCTAACGCCAACGCTACCATGTATGCACCAAAGATACCAAATTGTGCGGCAGCACCTACCAACATCAGTTTCGGATTGGAAATCAAGGCCGAGAAGTCGGTCATGGCTCCAATACCCAGGAACACGAT
>JAVBVL010000061.1:0-17248 GCA_031554285.1 Bacteroides sp. | reverse complement strand
CATGTAGGGTAACAGCGCCTAAGTGCGTAGGTAGCGCGTAGGATGATTTTCATCCTACACACGCACTAAAATGCCGATGAATAAAGGGTTTTTGGCAGGATGCGTAACTGCGTAGGATGAAACACAACTTCCCTGTGTACTAAACACCGTGCACCAAAAGTGAACAAGAACCCTTCAATGTGGGGAATAACTCTTATGCTATAACATAGTAGCTATTTGATTCTCTACCGCCTTCTTAATAAAAGCATTGATAGAAATGCCTGCCTGTTGAGCAAGAGTGGCAACGCGACTGTGAATTTCGGGCGAAATGCGAATATTTAAAATTAAGAAGTTTTTCTAATTCGTCAAATGTGAAATCCGCAGGTAAGGTTTTAAAGCGCTCTATTAATTTGTCTTTTGTCCCCATAGTGATATAGTTTGTGCAATGCAACTATTTTATAGTTGCAAACCAAAAGAGTGCTTGTATTTATCAAAACTTCTAATTTCTTCCTGTATTTTGCTTCTCTCACCCATATTCCCAATTTATTATCAAATTAACAATCGCCTGAACCTTAATCTGTTGTATTTTTCAAATTGTTTAATCAACAAAACCTTTTACGCATTAATATAATTTAAAAAACAAATGGTTCTGTAAAATATCTTCCTCTAATTACCTTTGTCGCATTGCCCATGGCAAAGGTATCTTGGCATGTAATACAATTAAAACAAGCAAACAAAATTATCAAAATGATGGAAAAACAAAAGTATGTAGTTCCTGCCATCGAAGTGATGGAAGTGGATCATGAGGGAGTAATGGCTGCTAGCCCAATATCTGCAGGCGCCCCCCAGTATCAACCCGGCGATCCTTTGGTGGGCGCTTCCAAAGGAAACGACATTGGGGTTCAAAGCTATTCATTAGGCGATTTTGAAGATATGATTAATAACATTCTAACCTTCGAAGAGTAAACATGAAAACACAAAGAAAATCTGCCATATATACTATATGGTGTGCTGCTGCTTCATGTGTTGCAGTACTTTCGGCATGTAACAATGAGCAAATGATTGTAGACGAACCCTCGCCCTCTACTTCGCAACAGATAACCATAACGGCTACACAACCGCAGGGAACGGTAACGAAGATGGTCTATGATAATATAAACACCGATGGTAGTAATATTACGCCCAAATGGCAGGCTAATGATAAGTTTAAGGTATTTGGAGCAACAGGGGCCGGCACTGAGTTTGAAAATGCTCTTGTAGATAATAATACGGCTTCTACCACTGACTTTACCGGTACCCTGCCTACAGGCGCAAGTCCCTATAAAGCTTTCTATCCGGCAATCAAAGCTGCCGGAACATGGGATGGTTGCGTACTTAATGTCAGCGGACAAACACAAAGCGGTAACGGGAACACTGATCACATCAGCGATTTCAATTACATGATTGGCACTGTTACTGTTGACGAAACGTCCGAGCCCTATACATCTAATCTTAGCTTTGAACACCAAATGGCTATGATTAAATTCAACTTAACTTTGCCTGATGACGTGGCAGATAGTGGAGATCCATTCACCATTGTGTTGTCTACAGATGATAAATCCTTTTATTCAAGCAAAGAAATTAAAAGCAGCGGTAGCGCAGTTCCAACGGATAAAGTATCGCTTCATTTGACTGGAATTAGCACGAACGTCATCAATGCCTATATGATGTTGATACCTACTACAATATTAGAAGGAAAGAAAATGTATATTACAGTAGGCTGTGCGAAGAAAATATATAGAACTGAAAAAACAGTACTAACAGACTTGGAGGCAGGCAAATACTACACTCTTACAATAGCTGGTGGTTGGGATGATACCGTAACGCCAGATTGGTTGTTTAATAATACAGTGGCAAATCATACTACCGGCACTGATTTTAAAGCATCTGGTGCCGGCAGCAGTGTCTCTCCTTATTTAATATCAACAGCCATGGAACTGAAATATTTGGTGCAACAGATAAACAACAGAACCGGTCAAACTAATAGTAACTGGAAAGGGAAGTATTATAAACTAACTACAGACATCCATGTAACAGCTGACCTCTGGAGCTCAATAGGCTACAGCAGTTTAGGTTTTGATGGGAATTTTGATGGTGACGGACATATTATTTCCGGGCAGTTAAATGTTAACGCGGATGATGCGGGATTCTTTGGCTCTATATCAAATAATAACTCTAGCTCAATAACCATCAAGAACTTAACAGTAACCTCTAATGTATCTGTTAGCGGTGCTAAAAAGTATGTTGGGGGAATATTGGGAGCGTCAAGGTCTCCGTCAGGTAAGAACGTTACCATTGATAATTGTCATTTCTCAGGCAATATTTCCGGTGCGGAATATTGTGCCGCAGGTATTGTGGGATATATTGATGCTGCTGCTACGCATGCTATTAAAAATTGCACTTCACGTGGAAATATAGTAGGTTGCGCTACCCCGCAAACTTATGATTGTTTTGGTGGTATTGTTGGAGCAGTAGCAGGAACAGGAGCATGTGCAATTGATTACTGTACTAATTACGCCTCAATAACAGGAGCAAGTACAGGAGTAAGTGCAGGAGGTGGTATTGACCTTACTTCAGGTCGAGTTGGTGGTATTATAGGACAACTTTATACCGGAAGTGTATCATATTGTACAAATTATGGTGATATAGATGGATCTAATAATTTGGGAGGTATTATAGGGCGTGAGAATAATTCGTCAACTAATACTTTTAAATACAATAAGAATTATGGAACTATAGGTAACAATAGTGCTACATACGTGGGAGGTATTACGGGATATAATACAACGACGCCAAGATATGATAACAATATTAACCACTCAACCCAGATATACGGAACAAGTTATGTTGGCGGTATCATTGGGCGATATAGTTCTCCTTCGATTATGGGTAGTGGTAATGTAAACAACCATCCTACCTTACCGATTTTGGGAAAAAGCGGACAAGGTGCACAGAAATAATCCATTGATAATAAAGAATAGAGTAGAGAGTATCCTCCCCCGGGTACTCTCTATTTTCAAACCATAAGTGCACATTATTGGAGCACTTGCCCGGACTGTTTCCTTTGTTCCTTGTACTCGGTGGGCGATACGCCGTAGAAATCGCGGAACGAGTTGGAGAAGTGCGACAGGTTGGAGAATCCCGTGGCATAGGCTACCTCTGACACCGTGAGGTTCTTTTCGCTGAGCAGCGAGGCAGCTTGCTTGAGGCGGATGGTACGTATAAAGTCGCGTGCCGACTGGTTGGCAAGCTCCTTTAGTTTGCGGTGCATGTGCACGCGGCTCATGCCCACACCGGCAGCCAGCATCTCGACATTGAGTTCCGGATTAGCCAGGTGCTCGTTGACTATCTTCATGATTTTCTCCATCAGGATTTCGTCGTTCGATTTCCGTTCTATCTTATCGATTTTCTCTTCCACCTGCTTTTCGCCGGAGAACTTTCCTTTCAGGCGTTCGCGGTTGGCAATGAGGTTGTTCACCGTACTGCGCAGCAGCTCGGTGTTGAAAGGCTTCACGATATACGCATCGGCACCAATCTCCATACCCTCTACGCGGTCCTCGGGTTTCGACTTGGCGGTGAGCAATATGATGGGGATGTGGCTTACATTGAGGTTCTGCTTCATTTTGCGGCACAGGGTGATACCATCCATCTCGGGCATCATTACGTCACTAATCACCAGGTCGGGCTTTTCGCGCAGGATAAAATCCAGTGCTTCACGACCGTTGGCACACTCGCTCACGCGGAAGTCGGCATGCAATTCGTTGCGGATGTAGCGGCGTATCTCGTCCTCGTCTTCTACCACCAGTACCCGGTAACGACTCTTGGATTTCACCTTGGGCGATTCATCCGCTTCGGGTTCTTCGGGCAACAGGGGCAAGCGGTGGGGGCTATGTGGAAGCACCTGCCGGGTATTCTCTTCCGGGTTCTCCAGCTCGTCGGCTTTCAGGTGTCCGTTACCCAGGGGCAGACGGATGCGGAAGCGGGTACCCTGGCAATCGTCCCGTGCTTCGGCCTTGATGGTACCGTGATGCAGTATCACGAGCGACTTAGCCAGGTGCAGCCCTATACCGGTACCGAAGTTGCTTTGTGTAAGGTCGTTGTTTATCTGGTAGAAGCGCTCAAATATCTGCTCTATCTTATCCTTGTCGATGCCAATTCCGGTATCGGTTACGGTTATCTCAAAGTAATCTTTCAATGCTCCGCGAGCCGATTCGTTATGCCCGGTGCTGAGCTCCACGGTAATGTGCCCGCCTTCGGGGGTGTATTTAAAGGCGTTGGATAGTACGTTAAGCAGTACCTTGTCGAAGTTATTCAGGTCTACCCATACCTTGAATACATCGGGCAGGCGGTTCTCGAATTTGAAACCGATGTGCTTCTTCTGCGCCTGGTAGTCGAAGGTTTGCATCAGGTCGGCAATAAATCCTACGATGTCCGTTTCGCGGAGTTTGAGGTGCATCTGCCCCTTGTCCAACTTACGGATGTCCATGAGCTGGTTAATGAGGCGCAGGATGCGTTGCGCGTTGCGGTATATCATGAGGTAGGTGGCTTGCTTGTCGGAGTGTTCGGCCAGGAGTTTCTCGAGCGGACTGATGATGAGTGTCATCGGCGTACGTATCTCATGCGAGATGTTGATGAAGAATTGCAGCTTTGCCTCGTTAATCTGTTCCTGGTGCTCGCGTCGCATGATTTCCTGCTTGTGGCGGAAGCGCGACAACAGGAACATGCAGAAGGAGTACACCAGGATAAGTGCCAGCAATATCCAGATGCTCTTTGCCCACACGGTACCGTACCAGGGTGGGGTAATAACAACGGTTACCGAGCGTATTTCGGACACGTTCTTATCGTCCTTGGCACGTACCTGGAACAGGTATTTACCGGGAGGCAGGCTGTTGTAGGTAGCCCGGTTAAAGCCGGCGTTGGTGCTTATCCAGTCTACATCCAATCCCTGCATGCGGTATTGGTATACAATACGTTCGGGGTTACAGAATTCGAAGGTAGAGAACTCCAGGGCAAACGAACCGTGGTCGTAAGCCAGTGTAAAGCGGTTGGCGTCCATCACCAACGTATCGGTAATGAAATGTGAGCCCGACTTGTGGTCCTTGTGTACCGAACTGCCTGCCAACTGGAGGTCTGTTATCTCCACCCGTATCTTGCGGGGCAGGTTGGTAATATCTTTGGGGTAGAAGCTCGTAACACCGCCCGTACCGCCAAAGAATATCTTCCCGCGGTGGTCGCGGAAGTAAGCTCCCCGGGTAAACTCGTTACCCTGTATGCCATCGGAGGCATAATAATTGGTGATGCTTCCGTTATCGGGGTTCATGCGGGCAATACCGCGGTGGGTGCTTATCCAGAAGGTTCCTTGCTCATCTTCCTCGATGCCGCATATCACGTCACTGGGAAGTCCGTCGAGGGTGGTGTATTTCTTGAACTGGTTGGTGTTTTTATCGAAGCGATAGAGCCCTTCGGAGGTTCCTATCCACAGTATGCCGTTGCAGTCTTGCAACAATGTATGTACAAATACATTAGGCAGCAGGTTATTGGTGCCGAAGCGTTTGTTGAAGCTTTGCCGTTCGGGGTCGAAGCAGCTTAGTCCGTTGCAGGTACCAATCCACAAGAAGCCCTCGTTATCTTCGATGAGGCAGTTTACCCAGTCGTTACACAGGCGGTTGATGCTCCAGTCTTCACTGTTGCGCTTGTCCGACTCGTATTGTGCCAGTATCTGTCCGGAGAGCGACATTTTATATATACCCGAACCGTAGGTGCTTACCCAAATGTTGTGGCGGGTGTCTTCCATGAGGTGGTATATCTTCTCGCTTACCGTTTTGCTTCCACTGCCCGATAGTTGGCTCACGTATGTGCATACACCCGTCTTTTTGTTAATCTGTGCCAGTCCGCTGAAGTACGAACCTACCCACAGCTTCCCTTCCGAATCCTCGAATATGCACATAATATTGGTGGGAGCCAGCCGGTTGCCATTCTCCTCCTTGAAATGTGCCAGTTGCTTGCCGTCATCGTCAATGGCATATAGCCCGTCATTATCGGTACCAATCCATGCCGCTCCTTTGGAGTCAACGCAGATGGCCATTACGCAACTGGAACCTATGCTGCTCTTGAGGTACGACTTATAGCCGTAGTAGTTGAAGCGTGTTTGCATGCCCGGAATAAGCAGTAATCCTTTCTGGAAGATGCCCAGCCAAAGGTTGCCTTCACGGTCCTGCAGGATGGAGTGTACTTTGGATTCGGTAATATCGAATACTCCACTATGTATGGGGCAGTCTACAATACAATGGTTGGTACGGTCGTACTCCTTAACACCCTTCCCTTCGGTACCAATGAACAGGTTGTTATCCTTATCTACCATCAGTGTTTTGATGCTCAGGTTATTCCGTCCGCGGTAGGGGATGGGTTCAAAGCGGCGGATGGCAGGGTCGAAGCGCATCAGCCCGCCGTTCAGGGTGCTGATAAATAGTGTGCCGTCATGGTCTTCGTAGAAACACGATACATCTTCCGAGGTAAGATGTGCGGGAGCAGTGAAATGGTGCAGTTTCTTATCGGGGGTGTAGCAGAAGAGTCCTTTGTCTTCCGTAGCAATCCAGATGTTGGTATGCGCATCTTCGTAAATGAAGTGAATAAAGTTGCTTTGCGTACGCTCGTTGAGGTCGTCTTTGGTGATGAAACGGTCGCCTTGCAGGGTTACGATGCCTTGCCCGTAGGTTCCCATCCATATCTCCTTATTCTTACGTTCAATGATGTTGGCGGCTACCTGCGGATTAATCTTCTTGTCGCGGTGGTAGATGGAATAGGCCTCGAAGGTATCGGTACTGCGGTTGTACAGTTGCACTCCGTTGATGCAACCTACCCAAAAGCGGTGGTTGCTATCTTCGAAAACCGTTTTTACATAATTATTAAGCAGGCTACCTGCCATGGCGGAGTTCTGACGGTATATCACAAACTTGTTGCCGTCGAACTTATTCAGTCCGTCTTCCGTAGCCACCCAGATAAAATCTTTGCTATCCTGGTACACCTTATTAATTAAACTGTTGGATAAGTCCCTGTCGGTAGAGAAAAACTTCCCTGTCTGCGCTTGTACGCAGGTTACTATGGCTCCCATAAACAGGAGCAGGAAGAGTAGTGTGTGTTTTTTCATGCGTTACATAAAATGATTAACGTTTAGGGAACAAATATAAGTTATTTATTTGAAAAATATAGCCAATATGCACAATGTAACGGGCGGTGTAACCAATGCGCAATTACTTGTAACCGGCGCAAAAATGATGTAACTGTTCTTAAATCCCATGAAACGATGTGTGTGCACGCTTATGTTTATTCTTCGTAAGTTTGCAACAGTGAAAATCACTCAACAAATTGGAAAGAAATTAGTTTATGGTTAGTAAGGTTAGCAATAGGGTTAGTTTGATAGTTGGCTTTCTCCTTTGCTTCGCTCTGGGAAGCGAGGCAAAGGTGAAGCTACCTATGTTAGTGGCCGATGGCATGGTGCTGCAACGCAACCAGCCGGTCAGTGTGTGGGGATGGGCCGACGCGGGCGAAACGGTACAGGTAACTTTCCAGAAAAAGAGTTATACCACCGTAGCCGATGCCGGGGGTAACTGGCAAGTAACACTTCCTGCCCACAAGCCGGGCGGACCTTATACCATGAACATCAACGACATTCAGCTGAACAACATCCTGATAGGCGATGTGTTCTTCTGCAGCGGACAATCGAACATGGAACTGCCCGTATCACGCGTACTCGACCTGTACCGTGCCGAAGCCGAGGCCGATAGTAATCCGCTAATCAGATTAATCAGGATACCCCTCACTTATAACTTCCACGCTCCACAGGCCGATGTACCTGCTACCTCGTGGCAAGAACTCACCCCGAAACAAGCCATGGCATTCTCGGCAGTGGCTTACTTCTTTGCCAAAGATTTGTTTGCCAAGACCCATGTACCTGTGGGTATCATAAATTCCAGCGTAGGCGGTTCGCCCGTAGAAGCCTGGATGAGCGAAGATGCCCTGCAGGAGTTTCCCAAATACTTCAACGAAAAACAGCTGTATGAGTGCGATGCCTACATCGAGCAAGTGAAGAAGGTAGAAAGAGCCCGTCAACAGATTTGGAATAACGTGCTGTATCGCGGCGATGCCGGATTGCATGAATCTACTCCCTGGTATGCTGCCAACTATGATGATAGCAGTTGGAAGATAGTCACCCTGTTCGATACATTCAGAGGAAACGGTTCGCACTGGTTCCGTAAAGATATGGAACTTACCGCTGCGCAAGCCGATGAGCCTGCTACCCTGCGGTTGGGTTGCATGGTCGATGCCGACTCGGTTTATGTAAATGGCACCTTTGTAGGCACCATTGCTTACCAATATCCTCCGCGTATCTACTCCGTACCGGCCCACTTGTTGAAAGCAGGCAAGAATACCATCACCATCCGCCTTATCAGTTACGGTGGTACGCCAAGTTTTGTGCCCGAGAAGCCGTACAAACTGATTATAGGAACCAATGAGATTAACCTCGAAGGCGAGTGGAAATACAAACCGGGCTGCCCCATGGTAGCCGCAGGCGGACAAACCTTCTTCCAATACAAACCCGAAGGATTGTATAACGCCATGATAGCCCCCTTACGCCGGTATACCGTGTGCGGAGCCGTATGGTACCAGGGCGAATCTAACGTAGGGCGGCACCATGAGTACGCAGCCCTGCTCACAGGTATGATACGCGATTGGCGTACAGCCTTTAATCAACCCGGATTACCTTTTTACATCATAGAACTGGCGGGCTTCCTGCACCCAAGCGACGTGCAGGGACAAGCAGCCTGGGCAGCTTTACGAACAGCACAAGCACAAGTAGCAGCTACCAACCGGAGAGTAACCCTGATTCAGAACAGCGACCTGGGCGAATGGAACGATATACATCCCCTCGGCAAGAAACCGTTGGGCATACGTCTGTCACAGGCCGTATGGAGTAACATGAACAGCAAATAATAAAAATAGAATACGTATGAAAGCACAGACTCAGAAAGTCTCCATGGCCGAAAAAATAGGCTACAGCTTAGGTGATGGTTCGGCGAACCTCATATTCCAGATGATGATGATGTTCCAACTCTTTTTCTATACCGACGTATTTGGCATCAAGGCTACGGCGGCAGGTATGATATTGTTGGTGGCACGGGTATTCGATGCCTTTGTTGATCCGATGGTAGGCATTTTATCCGACCGTACCAACACGCGTTGGGGCAAGTACCGTCCCTGGGTGCTATGGACAGCTATTCCCTTTGCCCTGTTCTTTGTGTTAGCTTTTACCACCCCCGACCTTACGGAACGCGGCAAAATTATCTATGCCGGGGTTACTTATACGTTGCTGATGGCGATATACTCGTTTAACAATACTCCGTACTCGTCGTTAGGTGGGGTAATGACGAGCGATATCAAGGAGCGTACCAGTATTGCTTCCGTACGTTTTGTAACAGCTACCATTGCCACATTCATTGTGCAAGGGCTTACCTTACCGTTAGTCTCCAAATTTGGCCATGGCAACGACCAACGTGGATGGTTCATTACCATCCTGATATTTGCCGTAGTAGGTATCGTTTTATTTGTTATCACCTTCTTCTCTACCAAGGAGCGTATTACGCCGCCTGTGGGACAGAAAACATCCGTGAAGCAGGATTTCAAGGACATTGTACATTGCGGTCCGTGGCGTGCCATGTTTGTGCTTACGCTGTTCCTGTTTACCACACTGGCTATGTGGGGCAGCAGTATGTCATACTACTTCAACTATTTCGTTGATAAAACGGCGCTGTTCAATTTCTTGCAGAACTTCGGCCTGGTACAGGTCGAGGGGCAAACGTATGGACTGTGGCATAGCTTCCTCGATGCGTTCGGGCTGATTGCCCAGCCCGACCATAGCAATGTATTTGCCGTAGGATTCAGTTTGTTCAATATGATAGGTCAGCTCATTACCCTGGGTGGAGTTATCCTGCTGTCGGGTTACCTGTCGGGCATCTTCGGTAAGCGTAACGTGTTCCTCATTTGCCTGGCGCTTACCGCCCTTTTTACCTCCCTGTTCTTTGTGGTATCGCCCGATAACATTGGCATGATATTCCTCATTAACTGCTTGAAGAGCCTGGCATACGCACCCACCATCCCGTTGTTATGGGCCATGATGGGCGATGTGGCCGACTTCTCCGAGTGGAAGAACCACCGCCGTGCTACCGGATTTGTATTTGCCGGCGTTGTATTTGCCTTGAAGGCCGGATTGGGTATTGGCGGAGCTATCTGTGGCGCCATTGTCGACTCATTTGGTTTTGTGCCCAATGTGGTACAGAGTGAATCGGCCATTGTGGGTATCCGGTTAAGTTCCAGCGTAGTACCTGCCGTAACCTTCTTTATCGGCGTAATTGCCTTGATATTCTACCCTATCTCCAAGAAAATGAACGAGAAGATACAGGCAGAACTTGCAGAACGGCGAGCTACTAAGAGTACGGTACCACAGTAATACCTCTCCTGAAAATATAATCATATGAAACAAGCGGATTATCATACAAAACCACCGGTATATATGATAATCCGCTTGTTTTATATGATGAAAATTAGCCTGATTATTCACAACAGAAAATACAATAAAAAATGCGACATTAAAAAGGAATATTGTAACTTTACGCGCTGTTAATACTTAATGAAGCTATCAACACACGAAAAGATGATGGATATATTTTACAATGCACTCCTGTTTCTCCCTTTCTTTGTATCTGCTTTTGGAGCAGTAACCTTTCTTTGCCGGTGGAAAAAGAACCTGCGTCCGCAGAAGGTGTGGACGGTATTCTTATTGTTATTGTCGGCATGGGGCTTTGTGTGGGGAGCCTTGTTTAACGGAGTACAAGATTATTACCTTTACTACAAGCTCGATATTATTGACCTTACCGTTTCGTTACTCTTCTTCCCGTTAATCTACCTTTACTTCTACTCGCTTACCCGCCCCGGAGCATTTACCTGGCGGCAATACAGTTGGCTGCTTCCCGGTTTGTTTGTTGGGGCAGGCTCAGCACTGTGTTATCTCCTGATGGGCAAGGAAGAAGCCGCCTGGTGCATCCGTGTCATGGTCGAGAAAGGGGCGGATACCGGTTTTGTAACCGGAACGTTGGCGTGGTGGGAGAGTATTTTCACGATTTACCTGTATCTCATTGTATTCTTCCTGCAAACGGTCGTTGTGCTGGTGTACGCCACCAGGAGCTTCATTGAATACCGTACGGAACTTACCCGCCTTTTTTCCAATCTCGACGAGAAATCTATTGACAACAGCCGTGCGGTACTCATCGGGCTTTGTTCACTGGTAGCCTTGTGTTTGCTGTCCGAGTTCCTTTGGGCATTGTTTAACGAGCAGTATTACTTAATCCGTTACCTGCTCATGGCAGTGGGCGGAGGGTTAATCTACTACATGAGCTATCATGTGTTTCATCTTCGTTTTACCATCGAAAGTATTCCTTCCGAAGAAGCAGAAGACCAACCCGTCGAAGCATCTGCGGCATCCTCGTATACTTTTCACGAGCGGGTGCTTCCGGAGCTAAACCGGCTGTTGAATGATGAAGAGCTGTTTCTTAATCCCAACCTTTCCGTGAACGACCTGGTGCTTCTGGTGCACACCAACCGTACCTATATTTCGCAGGTTATCAATACGGAGTTCGGATGCAGTTTTTACGACCTCATTAACACCAAGCGCGTTGAGTATGCGCAGGAACTTATCAGGCGGAATCCCACCTATACCCAGGAGCAGATTGCCCAAATGTCAGGCTTCTCCTATGCCACTACTTTTAGTCGTATCTTCAAGAAGCATACGGGGTACACTTTCCGCGAATGGCAACGTACTTTCCTGTAATGTGATGCCTTAATTTTACACATCCTCAAAAGAAATATGCGAATCATCAAGAAAAAAAACGTGCAATAAAAGCCTTGATTTTCCCTTTTCGTACTTTTGCCCGTCTGTTTTGTTTAGCAGATACACTAAAAATACAAATCACAGATGGATATCTTTTGCAACGCTCTCCTGTATCTTCCTTTCTTCGTGTCTGTCTTCGGGGCAATAACCTTGCTTTTCCGGTGGAAAAAGAGTTCGCGCCCGCAGCATGTATGGGCGGTGTTTCTGCTTATCCTGATTCCCAGCACGTTTAGTTGGGGAATTATATTTAGTGATATGCAATACTATGCTTTTTACTACAAGCTATATATGCTCGATATTACTTGTATGTTACTGAATTTTCCGCTTATCTTCCTCTATTTCCGGGCGCTCACCAATCCTAAGCTTTTTACCTGGCGGCAATATATCTGGTTGGCTCCCGGTGTGGCTATCGGTGCGGTTATCGCTTTCCTTTTCCTGCTGATGGGCGAAGAACAATCTATCTAATTGTGTCAACAGAGAAAGAGTAGAGCAACCCGCAGAGGTTTCTCTACTCTTTCTTTGTTAACAAATGGTTCCAAAGCAAATTGATTGAATACAATAATGAAAGCATTTGCAGGCTGAATGGCTATCCAGCAATCTAAACTATAGTTGCAAACAAACGAAAAACTAATCTTTAACAAAAGTGTCCCATATATATCACTTCACACGTACCTCTTGCGGGGAGAAGTCACCTGATAACCTGCTGGGAGATACTGATAGTGTTCTGATGTAACGCCCCCGAAAGTCTATGTAACATTCAGGCAACTTCGTGTAACCCCTCCATAACCCTCTGCAACAAAACAACCACCCGCCCCATCGATATATTCTCTATATTTGCCAAAGTGAATCAATCAAAAATTTAATAGCATGAAAAAACTTACTTCCCTTGCCGGCGGATGCTTTCTGGCTTTGTGCGTAGCAGCCTGCTGCCAATCCCAAGTTGAAAAAACAACCACCCTCAAAGATGCGCTGGGTGATAAATTCCTGATAGGAGCAGCCATCAACTCCGACCAGGCTGCCGGGTTTGATACCGCAGGTGTGCGCATCATCAAAGAACACTTTAATGCCATTGTTGCCGAAAACTGCATGAAGTGCGAAGTAATTCATCCCGAAGAGAACCGGTACGACTTTACTCTTGCCGACCAATTCGTGGCTTTCGGCGAGAAAAACAATCTGACTATTACAGGTCACACCCTGCTATGGCACTCGCAACTGGCTCCCTGGTTTTGCGTGGACGAGCAAGGCAACAACGTATCGCCCGAGGTATTGAAAGAACGCATAAAGAATCACATCACCACCATCGTAAGCCGCTACAAGGGTCGCATTAAAGGATGGGATGTGGTAAACGAAGCCATTGAAGACGATGGTACCTACCGCAACAGCAAGTTCTACCAGATTCTGGGTGAAGAGTACATCGCACTGGCTTTCCAGTATGCACACGAGGCCGATCCGGATGCCGAACTCTATTACAATGACTACTCCATGTCCAAGCCCGGCAAACGTGAAACGGTAGTAAAGATGGTGAACCAACTCAAAGAACGCGGACTGCGTGTAGATGCCATCGGCATGCAAGGGCATATCATCATGGATTATCCCACCGTAGGCGAATTTGAAACCAGTATGCTCGCCTTTGCATCGACCGGTGCCAAGGTGATGATTACCGAGTGGGATCTTTCTGTACTGCCTGCTCCCAATCAGCAAGCCGGAGCCGAAATATCCGACCGTACCGAATATAGCAAGGGGCTCAACCCGTACCCCGAAGCATTGCCCGAAAGCATGGCCAAAGCATGGAACGCACGCATGGGCGAGTTCTTTAAACTCTTTATCAAGCACAGCGATATTATAACCCGCGTAACCGTATGGGGTGTAGCCGATGGCGACTCCTGGCGTAACAACTGGCCCGTAAAGGGACGTACGGACTACCCGGTACTGTTTGACCGCAACCACCAACCCAAACCGGTGGTAAATGAGATTATTCAATTTGTACAGACTAAAAAATAAGAACAAACCCATGAAGAAAGAAAAAAGATACCTGGTTCCCGGCGATTACATGGCCGACCCTGCAGTACACGTATTTGAAGGCAAGCTCTACATATACCCGTCACACGACTGGGAGAGCGGTGTCGCCGAGAATGACAACGGCGACCATTTCAATATGAAAGACTACCACGTATTCTCTACCGACGATGTAATGAACGGTGAGATTACAGATCATGGCATAGTACTGGATACCAAAGACATCCCTTGGGCAGGCCGCCAGTTGTGGGATTGCGATGTAGCGTACAAAAACGGTACTTACTACATGTACTTCCCGCTGAAAGACCAAAACGACATCTTCCGCATTGGCGTAGCTACCAGTGACAAACCGTATGGCCCGTTTGTTCCCGAAGCCAATCCCATGAAGGGCAGTTACAGCATTGACCCCGCTGTGTTTAACGATGGCGGCAACTACTACATGTACTTCGGCGGGCTGTGGGGCGGTCAGCTGCAACGCTACCGCGATAACAAGGTATTAGAGTCGGCAGCCTTTCCGGCAGATAACGAACCCGCCATCCCTGCCCGCGTAGTTCGTTTGCGGGACGACATGATGGAGTTTGCCGAAGAACCTCGCCCCATTGTTATTCTGGATGAAGACGGTAAACCGCTTACAGCCGGCGATAACGAACGCCGTTTCTTTGAAGCCTCCTGGATGCACAAACACAACAATCAATATTATTTCTCCTATTCAACCGGAGATACCCACAACCTGTGCTACGCTATCGGCGATAATCCGTACGGCCCTTTTACCTATCAGGGCGTGATACTTACTCCGGTAGTAGGGTGGACCACCCACCATGCCATTGTTGAGTTTAAAGGCAAGTGGTACCTGTTCCATCATGATTGCGTGCCCTCTAACGGACAAACCTGGTTGCGCAGCCTCAAGGTATGTGAGCTAGAGTACGATGCTGCCGGACGTATCCTGCCTATCGACGGAATGGAGTAATGAAATGTAACTGGTAGCCGGTGATTGGTAATAAATTATCAGTCACCGGCTGTTAAATCTAATAAAAGCACTACATTTGTTTCCATCAAATCATAAAACATAATTACGATGAAAGCAATCAAACGAATTTCTATGCTACTATGTAGTGTTTTACTCTGTTCTCTGCTCTATGCACAAACCGGAACAAAGACCATGAACGACCTGATGGAAGCTAATGACCTGTATAATGAAGCAAGCGAAAAGAAAGATTATAAGTTAGCTGAGAGCAGGTTGTTGAATCTTCAAGAGGTGTATTACCAACTTTCAGAAAGCGACCAAAAAGAGTTTGACCATATACCTGCCGGCATTCTGTATGACCAGGCATGTCTCTATTCACTCCAGAATGAGAAAGACAAAGCTATCGAAGCGCTGAAGAATGCTATCAAAGCCGGTTATAATGACCGGAATCATATAGAGTCGGATGACGACTTGGAAAATCTGAAAAAGGATAAGCGTTTCATTAAATTAGTGGAAAGCCTCCCTAAGAAAGATACCTATACGGAGATTCTGCAAAAAGCAGGCGGATACCAGCAGGCGGATACTACCGGTTTACTCAAGTTCCGGTATGCTGTAATGACCAACCCACCGCTCAAACATATCCGTGAGCATTTTAAACTGGATACCATTGCAGGAATGACCGACGAGCTGTCTACCATCATTAACCTGATGAAGTGGGTACACAACAATGTGACGCATGATGGTGGTCATTATCCCTATTGCGAACATGATGCCATTGACTTGTACAATTACTCCAAAGTTAACAAGCAGGGAGTGAATTGCCGTATGTTGGCTATCATACTAAACGAAGTATATCTGTCGATGGGCTTCCGTTCGCGCTTTGTAGTCTGTTTGCCGCAGACTGATTTTTATAAGGAATGTCACGTTATTAATACGGTATATTCTGAGACACTGAACAAATGGGTGTGGATGGATGCTACTTTCAACGCTTACTGGAAAGACGAGAACGGAATACTGCTGAGCATTGAAGAAGTGCGCAGCCGTACTATTGAAGGCAAACCTTTGGTGTTGAACCCGGATGCCAATTGGAATAATAGAAATAAGTACAACAAGAAAGACTATCTGGATAATTACATGGCTAAGAATCTGTATTGGTTTAGCTGTCCGCTTATAAGCTCCTTTAATGTTGAGAGTCCGTACCGGGGTGGTAAGGCGGAAAGGTATGTCTCTTTGCAACCGGTGGGTTATGCCCCCGATGCTAACTTTATTGATATAGTTACTCACGACCCTGCTTATTTCTGGCAGGCTCCGCTTATCAAAAAATAAAAATCCAACGATATGAAGATAGGAATCATAGGAGCCGGATGGATTGCCGAACGCATGGCAATTACCATGCGCGATATGGAAGGTGCAGAACGGTATGCCATCGCCTCACGCGAACAGAGCAAAGCCGAAGCGTTTGCCCGTCAATGGGGTTTTGAACGGGCGTATGGCTCGTACGAAGCCATGCTGGACGACCCGCAAGTAGAGTTGGTGTACATTGCCACCCCGCACTCGCACCACTACGAACATGCCCGCCTGAGTCTGCTCAAAGGCAAACCGGTGCTGTGCGAGAAGGCCTTCACCGCCAATGCCCCCGAAGCCGAAGCGTTGATAAAACTGGCACGCGAGAAGAATCTCTTCCTTGCCGAAGCTATCTGGACACGTTACATGCCGCTATCGCGCACCATCAACGAGTTGTTGGATAGCGGTGTTATTGGTACCCCCATGATGCTGTCGGCCAACTTGTGTTATCCTATCTCGCACAAGCCTCGTTCGCAACGTCCCGACCTGGCAGGCGGTGCGTTGCTCGACCTGGGTGTGTATCCGCTTAATTTTGCTTTGATGGCTTTCGGTACCGATATCAAGGAAGTACAATCTACCTGTACCAAGCTGCCGCTCGGCGTAGATGCACAAAACAGCATCACGCTGACGTACAATGACGGACGTATGGCGGTATTGCACAGCAGCTTCCTGGCTAAGTCCGACCGTCGGGGTATTATCTCCGGCGACAAAGGCTACCTGGTGGTAGAGAACACCAACAATCCGCAAAGTGTATCGGTAATGAATTATGAGTACGAGGAAATTGCCCGTTACGATTGTCCCCCGCAGATTACCGGATACGAGTATCAGGTATATGCTGCCATGGAGGCCATTTGCAACGGATGGATTGAATCGCCTTACATGCCGCATGCCGAAACTTTGCGCGTGATGCAACTGATGGATGGCATGCGTAAGGAGTGGGGCGTGGTATATCCCAACGATAATTT
>JAVBVL010000027.1:0-19555 GCA_031554285.1 Bacteroides sp. | reverse complement strand
CCATGCAGTTGGATGTACTGCAGGCCGAAGCGGTCGGCAACCATTTCGATGGTGTCCCGTTCTTCGTTTACGAAGATACCTACACGAATGGCTTTCTGCGGCATGTAGTCGGGTAACTCGCACATGCACCGGGGCGACTTGGGATAGAAGATGAAGCCAATCATATCGGCTCCCAGCTCTTCGACTTCGCGGATGTTATCACCGTGACACATGCCGCATACTTTAATCAGTTTACCGTTTATCATAAGACTTTTAGTTGATTTCTTGAATGAATTCGCTCAATGCTTGTCCGGGGTGTTCGGTGTGCATGAAGTTTTCGCCAATCAGGAAGCCCCGGTAACCTGCTTCACGCAGTCGATTCACTGTTTCGGCACTGGAGATTCCGCTTTCTGATACCAATAGCGTACCTGCCGGCAGATGTTTGGCTAAGCGGAAGGAGTTCTCTACCGTAGTAACAAACGAACCTAAATTGCGGTTGTTGACTCCTACCATGTCGATGCCTTCGCGAATATACGCTAATTCTTCTTCACTATGTATCTCGAGCAAGACTTCCAATCCCAATTCGTGCGCTTTTTCTGTCAGTTCATTGCATTTTGCGGGCGTTAGTGCGGCGGCAATCAATAGCACGGCATCGGCACCGATGAGGCGGGCTTGGTAGAGTTGGTATTCGTCGATGATAAACTCCTTACGTATAATAGGAAGCTCTGTTAGCGGGCGGGCTGTACGTATATCGCCCAAAGTGCCACCAAAATACTTCTCATCAGTAAGGATGGAGAGGGCCGATGCTCCGGCTTTTGTGTAGGCCGGGATAACTTCTTCTACTCGTCCTGTTTGCTTTATCCATCCTTTAGAAGGCGAACGGCGTTTGAACTCGGCAATGATGCCGCTGCCTGATGCCGATAAAGATTGTTTCATGGAGCGGGTAGGAGGCATCTCGACTACTCCTTCTTTCAACTGTTCCAAAGAGATGGTTTGCTTTTGCAAATCTACTTCGAAACGTTTGTTGGCTATGATTTCAGATAATATATCGTTCATATTATTATTGATTTTAATGATAATCTCTCTCGTTTTTATCCAGTTCTTGAATCGTAGGACGGGCATTCCATTGCCGTCGGTTTCAACCGACGGTTTAAATAATGGGGAGCGAGGCGACCATCCTCTGTGGGTTTTAACCCCAGGCTTATCATTCCTGGGGTTGAAACCCGCAGAAGAATACTGTTTTTAAACTGCTTTCAGCAGACCGTCGGTTGAAACCGACGGCAAGGGAGTGTTTGTCCTGAGGATGAAATAGGAGGATAATCACTTTGTTTCTTCCTCCTAGCTGTTTAGTTCGATGAATTTCTTTAGTGTGGCTAATGCTTTGCCGCTGTCCAGTGATTCGTGGGCTATTGATATACACTCTTCGATGCTTTTTTCGGGACAGATAACGTTGATGGCGAAAGCGGAATTGGCTATCACTACGTCTTTCTGTGCCGGGGTGGAAGTACCGCTTAATACTTGGTCGAATATCTTGGCGGCATCTTCCGGTGTTTGTCCGCCGTCGAGGTTGGCTTCCGTGTAACGGGTAAAGCCGAGGCTTTCCGGGGTATATATCTTTTCGCTTCCGCTGGTGGCTACTTTGAAATCGCTGGTGAGTGAAATCTCGTCATAACCATCCAGGCTGTGCACCACGGCAAATTGAGTCTTGCTTGCCTGGTACGTGTAACTGTACAAACGCAACAACGGCAGGTTGTAAACACCGAGCAACTGATACGTAGGCATTACCGGGTTTACCAACGGGCCCAACATATTGAAGAAGGTACGTACCGCCAATGCTTTGCGTACCGGAGCCACCGCTTTCAATGCGGGGTTGAAAAAAGGTGCATGCAGGTAAGCCAGGTTACACGTTTCGATGGAGCGTTGCAGGCGGTCGTTATCGGTTGTAAACTTCACCCCGTGTTGTTCCATTACGTTACTGGCACCGCTTACCGAAGTGGCACCGTAGTTGCCGTGCTTTACTACCGGGAATCCGGCACCGGCTACTACGAAGCACGAAGCGGTAGAGATGTTGAAGGTGTTCTTGCCATCGCCGCCTGTGCCTACAATGTCGATAGGTTTGTACTCACTCAGGTCAACCGGGACACGCATTTCCAGCAGTGCGTCGCGGAAACCGCAGAGCTCGTCTACAGAGATATTACGCATCAGGAACACGGTGATGAGCGATGCCACTTGTGCATCGTTGTATTCGCCACGGGCAATGTTTTGCAGGATGGTGCGGGCTTCGTCGCGTCCCAGGTATTGGTGCTCAAAGAGCTTGTATAAGATATGTTTCATACGTTTACAGGATTAAGAAGTTCTGAATAATCTGTTTGCCTTGCGGAGTAAGCACCGATTCGGGGTGAAACTGGATGCCGTGTACCTCGTACTCTTTGTGGCGCAGCGCCATGATTTGTCCCTCGCGGCTCATGGCGGTTACTTCGAGGCAAGCGGGAAACTGTTTGTCGCTTACCACCCATGAGTGATAACGTCCTACTGCCAGTTCCTTGGGCAAACCGGCAAATAGAGGGCTTTCCCCGATAATGTCGATGGGTGTTTGTACACCGTGATATACTTCGGACAGGTTTTCGAGTGTTGCCCCGAAAGCTTCGCCGATGGCTTGATGTCCCAGGCATACACCCAATATTTGTTTGCTGGGGGCATACTCCCGGATAATGGGCAGCAACAACCCTGCTTCTTCGGGAATACCGGGACCGGGCGACAGGATGATTTTATCGAAGCGTGCCACTTCGCTCAATGCAATCTGGTCGTTGCGATGCACTTCTACATCGGTGACTCCCAGTTCTTTTACTACGTGTAACAGGTTGTAAGTAAAAGAGTCGTAATTATCTAAAAGTAATAGTTTCATATCTTAATATTGTTCTATTTATAATCCGTACAAGCTTCAAAATAAGATGTTACATCTTTTTTTTTAAGACGCTACATCTTTTTAAAAAAGATGCTACATGTTATTTTGAAAGATGTTACATCTTTTTTTGAAGCTTGTTGCGTGTTCATTTTCTTGCTTTTATGGGTTAGTTTTTCAGCGTCATGGCCAAGTCGATGGCTTTCTTCAACGCCCCCAGTTTGTTGTTTACCTCTTGCAATTCGTACTCGTCCTGGCTGTGTGCCACGATACCGCCGCCCGCCTGGAACCACAATTCGTTGTTACGGCTCACGAAGGTACGAATGGTAATAGCTTGGTTCAGCTCGCCATTCAGTCCGATGAAACCGATGCAACCACCATAAGCACCGCGGTTGTGCGGTTCTATCTGGCTGATAAGCTGCATGGCGCGTACTTTGGGTGCACCACTCAGCGTACCTGCGGGGAAGGTGTCGATAAATGCTTTGATGGGGTTGGCGCCTTCGTTGAGTGTGCCTTTTACGCGACTTACCAGGTGGATTACGTGACTGTAGTATTGCGGTTCCTTGTAGAATACCACCCGTACGTCGTGACAGTTACGGCTCAGGTCGTTACGGGCCAGGTCTACCAACATTACGTGTTCGGCATTTTCTTTCGGGTCGGCAAGTAGGGCTTCGGCCAGTTCCTTATCTTTCTTGGCGTTACCTGTGCGACGGGTAGTTCCGGCAATAGGATCGATGTACGCACGATTGTTCTCAATCTTGCAATGTGTTTCGGGTGAAGAGCCGAAAATCCGGTAACCGCCGAAGTCGAAGTAGAACAAATAAGGTGAGGGGTTGATACTTCGCAGGGCGCGATATACTTTAAAGTCGTCACCACTATAGGGTTGTACAAACCGGCGCGACAGTACAATTTGGAATACATCGCCCCGTAGGCAGTGGGCTATTCCCTTGCGGATATTAGCTTTGTGCTGCTCGTCGGTAATGGTGCTGGTAACGGGACCTACGGTTTGGAAGTCGTATGAGGCGAAGTTACGGTTCTCAATCATGGCTTCCAGTTGATGCAATCCGCTTGCTTCCCCGTCCGACAGCATTTCAACCAATGTAAGTTCATTGCGGAAGTGATTGAATACAATGACATATTTATATAAGATGTACAATACATCGGGCGCATCGTTACGTTCGTCGTGACTTTCTACCACCGGAATCTGCTCAAAATAGCGTACGGCGTTGAAAGTGGTATAGCCGTACAGGCCGCAAACCTGCTTGTTGTCTCCTTGCACATCAAAGCAACGGATAAAGCTGTCGATGGCATGCTCCATCCGGAAGGTATTGCTCAACGGTTGTTCGGTATGCGTTCCGTCGGGGAATGTGGAGGTTACCATCCCTCTGTTTACTCCGATACTTGCCAACGGGCACAAGGCGATGAACGATAAGGAGTTCTCTCCGGCATGGTAATCCGAACTCTCCATCAGGGCCGATTGCGGAAACATATCACGTACCTTCAGGTAGATGCTTACCGGCGTGTGCAGGTCGCCCACAATCTGTTTGCTGTTTGTATGATACTTAAAAGCTGTTGTCATATAATAGATTTTTAAACTTATTACTAATCACTTACCACTAATCACTGATTTAAATAGGTCTCAATATCCTTGTCACCCCGTCCCGAAACGGTGAGCACCACCACATCTTCGGGGCGGAAAGAAAGTTTCTTCAACGCTCCCAGGGCATGCGCCGATTCCAGTGCAGGAATGATACCCTCCAACCGGGTAAGTTCATAAGCCGCTTCAATGGATTCGTCGTCGTTTACTGCCAGTACCGTAGCACGCTTTTGTGCCGCCAGGTTGGCATGTATGGGGCCGATTCCCGGATAATCCAGTCCGGCGGAGATGGAATAAGGCTCTTCAATCTGTCCGTCTTCGTTTTGGATAACGTATGTGCGCGTTCCGTGGATGATGCCCGTCTTTCCCAACCGGATGGTAGCTGCCGTCAGACCTGTATCTACTCCCTTGCCACCTGCTTCGGCCAATACAATCTTTACCCGCTCATCGTTTATATGGTGGTAGATGGTTCCGGCTGCATTGCTTCCGCCGCCTACACAGGCAATCAGGTAGTCGGGATAATCGCGTCCCTCGTGTTCCTGCAATTGCTTTTTGATTTCCTCGCTGATGACTGACTGCAAGCGGCCTACCATATCGGGATAAGGGTGCGGACCTACCACGGAGCCGATGATGTAGAAGGTATCCGAAGGATGACAGCACCAGTCGCGTATGGCTTCGTTGGTAGCATCTTTCAACGTCATATTACCCGATGTAACCGGTATCACGGTGGCGCCCAGCATCTTCATCTTCTCTACATTGATGTGTTGACGCTCCACGTCTGTCTTGCCCATGTATACAATGCACTCCATATCCATCAGGGCGCATACGGTAGCGGTGGCTACACCATGCTGACCGGCACCTGTCTCGGCAATGATACGTGTTTTGCCCATACGGCGTGCCAAGAGAATCTGTCCGATGGTGTTGTTAATCTTGTGTGCACCGGTGTGGTTCAGGTCTTCCCGTTTCAGGTACATGCGGCATCCGTAGCGTTCGGACAGGCGACGGGCGTAATAGAGTGGGGAAGGACGTCCCACGTAATCGTGCAACAACAGGTTGAACTCTTGCTTGAAGCTTTCACTTTCCAATACTTCGAGGTAAGTGCGTTGCAATTCGGTAACACTCTTGTGCAGAATCTCGGGGATGTATGCTCCGCCGAACTCACCATAATAACCTTGCGGGTCTACTTGATAATTTTTCATTGCTTTGTATTATTTTTTTTGTTCTGAATCGAGGTAAATAAAAAGAGCCCTGTCGCAGGTGCGACAGGGCTCTTAACTGAATATCATTACACGATGAATATATACACGAGCGCTGCTCCCTTACGACTGTTGGAGTTGTAAGTGGCGCCACCAATATGTATATACCATGTTTGCTTTCATTGTTGAATTGTTATTTAACGGGGGCAAATATATACAGTTTGTTTGAATTAACAAACAAATTCTTACTTTTTTTGTTTGAAAACCACTAAAATGTTTATATTTGTAGGAATATAAATGAATTTACTATATGAAAACAATGAATTATTCGCTGCTTCGTGCCATCTTCGCATTGGTTATGGGACTGGTGTTGGTACTTTGGCCGGATGCTGCCGGCAACTACATAGTAATTACCGTAGGTGTACTGTTTATGGTACCCGGACTTATTTCGCTTATTGGATATTTTGCTTTCAAGTCCAAACAAGGTGTATCTCCTCGTTTCCCCATTGAAGGGGTAGGGAGTTTGTTTTTTGGCTTGTGGCTGGTTATTATGCCCGGTTTCTTTGCCGACGTGCTGATGTTTGTGCTTGGTTTTATCCTGATGATGGGTGGCTTGCAACAACTTGCTTCACTGATGGCTGCCCGTAAGTGGATGCCTGTACCGGGAGGATTCTATGTAGTGCCTGTTTTGCTACTGATTGCCGGAATCATTTCGTTATTTGACCCTACGGTTGCACGTAATACGGTATTTATTATTCTGGGTGTGAGTGGTATTATTTATGCGCTCAATGAGTTAGTGAACTGGTTTAAGTTTACCCGCCATCGCCCCAAACCGGTGAAGAATGCTGAGATAGAAGATGCGGTGATTATCCAGGACGAAGAGTAATAACCCTTTCCGATGTAGCCGTTTCCGATGGATCTCTTCCTGATTATCCTGTCGGGCATCCTCCTGCTTGTTGCTTTGGTAGGATGCATCCTTCCCTTTCTGCCGGGGCCTCCTTTGGCCTTTGCAGGTATCCTGCTTTTGCATATCACTGATAAGGTTCAGTTCTCCACCGTACAACTCTTGTTGTGGTTGTTACTGGTTATTATTGTACAAGCTCTGGATTACTTTACACCTATGTTGGGCAGTAAGTATTTCGGAGGCACCAAGTGGGGCAATTGGGGGGCATTGATTGGAACTTTATTAGGCCTGTTCTTTATGCCATGGGGAGTTCTTATCGGTCCCTTTGCCGGTGCTTTGGTAGGTGAACTTCTGGGAGATAAAGATTGGCGGTATGCCTTTAAGTCGGGTATCGGTTCGTTGGTGGGTTTCTTGTTTGGTACGCTATTTAAACTTATCTTGTGTGGCTTCTTTATTTATCAGTTTGTGCAGGTATTACTTTAACTGCGTGTAAATATTAACGGCTAATATTTCCGTTTTATCCGATGAAAAGTATGCATTAGCTGATAATACGTCTGTTATATCCGATAATATTCACGGATTAGAGCCTGATATTTTCTTTCCAATGTGAGCAACTATTATACAAATAAGAGAGCGACTACCTCCCGGTACCCGCTCTCCTGCAAACTTAAAACAACCAACAAAAGAAAATAGCGATTATTCATCAGCTACCTCTTGTTTTCTTTGACAGACACATTAACGAATAAATAGAAGTTCTCTGTATTTGGGGAGTGTCCACATTTGGTCGTCCACGATGAGTTCCAGCTTATCGATGTGATAACGGATTTCTTCCAGCATCGGGACAATGGCATCGTGATAAGCGATGGCTTTTTCACGTTCGCACTCAATCTTGTTAGCTACCTTGCGAGCTTCTACCATGGCATCTACGTGTTCTTTGATGAAAGCGGTACGGTCGGAAATTTCCTCAATCAACTCTACATTACGAACGGACATCTGTGTAGCTCGCTCAGGCGATACAATGGAGCGTAGTTTATACACATTATTAATCAAATCCGTTTGGTACTGAGTGGCTACCGGGATGATGTGATTCATGGCCAGGTCGCCCAGTACGCGGGCTTCAATCTGAATTTTCTTGGTGTACATTTCCCATTTTACTTCGTTGCGGGCTTCCAGTTCTTTCTTGGTCATAACTCCTGTGGCTTCAAACATGGCAATACTTTCGGGACGCAGGTAGTTGTCGAAGATAACCGGTACGCTAGTTTCGCAATCCAGTCCACGTTTTTGGGCTTCCACTTTCCATTCGTCGCAGTAGCCGTTGCCATCGAAATGGATGGGTTTGCATTCGCGGATATAAGTGCGAAGTATTTTCAGGATGGCATTCAGCTTGGGCTCTCCTTGTGCAATCAGGGCATCTACATCTTTCTTGAAAATGGTGAGTTGCTCGGCTACGGCAGCGTTCAGGGCAATCATGGCACTGGCGCAGTTGGCCTGCGAACCGATGGCGCGGAACTCGAAACGGTTACCGGTAAAGGCAAACGGGGAGGTGCGGTTACGGTCGGTATTGTCGAGCAGCAGCTCCGGAATCTGCGGAATGCCGAGGTTCATACCTTGTTTTCCGCTCAGTCCGGAGAGGTCTTCCGTGGTAGTTTCTTCCAGGTGTTCGAGCACTTGGGTAAGTTGCTTGCCCAGGAAAGAAGAGATGATGGCGGGAGGCGCTTCGTTGGCACCCAGACGGTGGGCGTTGGTAGCACTGGAGATGCTTGCTTTGAGCAGTCCGTTGTGATGATAAACGGCCATCAGGGTGTTGATGATAAAGGTAAGGAAGCGTAGGTTGTCTTCGGGAGTCTTGCCCGGAGCCATCAGCAGGATGCCTGTATCGGTACCGAGCGACCAGTTGTTGTGCTTGCCCGAACCGTTGATGCCTTTGAAAGGCTTTTCGTGCAACAATACCCGGAAACCGTGGCGACGTGATATCTTACGCATGAGCGACATGATAAGCAGGTTGTGGTCGTTGGCCAGGTTACATTCTTCGTAAATGGGAGCCAGCTCAAACTGGTTGGGCGCTACTTCGTTGTGACGGGTTTTCAATGGAATGCCCAGTTTCAGGGCTTCAATCTCCAAATCCGTCATAAAGGCAGCTACGCGGGTGGGGATGGCGCCGAAGTAATGGTCTTCCAACTGTTGGTTCTTGGCGCTATCGTGTCCCATCAGGGTGCGTCCGGTGAGGAGCAGGTCGGGACGGGCGGCGTACAAGCCCTGGTCTACCAGGAAGTATTCTTGTTCCCAACCCAAGTAGGAGATTACCTTCTTTACGTCGGGGTTGAAGTACCGGCATACATCGACTGCTGCTTTATCTACCGCCCGCAGGGCTTTGAGCAAAGGCGCTTTGTAGTCTAACGATTCGCCGGTGTAGGAGATGAATACCGTAGGAATGCACAGGGTATCGTCCACAATAAAAGCAGGCGAGGAAGGGTCCCAGGCTGAATAGCCGCGCGCTTCGAATGTATTGCGGATACCGCCACTGGGGAAGGAGGAAGCGTCGGGTTCCTGTTGTACCAACAGTTTGCCGGTGAATTCTTCCATCATACCGCCTTTGCCGTCGTGTTCTACAAAGGCGTCGTGCTTTTCGGCGGTACCTTCGGTAAGCGGGGCAAACCAGTGGGTGTAGTGTGTGGCACCCATTTCGATAGCCCATTTTTGCATACCGGCAGCTACTTCGTTGGCAATGGAGCGGTCGAGAAATGCGCCGTTGTCGATGGCGTCTACCAACTTGTTATACACCTTGCTGGGAAGGTATTTAAACATCTTATCTTTGTTGAATACATACCTGGCGTAATATTCCGACGGGCGTTCAACGGGAGGAATTACTTCTACAGCTTTCTTTTTGAAGGCTGTCTCTACTACTCTGAATCTTAATTTGGACATACTACTTACTATTGGTTTAAATTCTATTTGTTCTCTCATTTTTAAAGCGATAGGCCGAATACAAAATAGGCTCCTTCCGTATACGGGTTCGCTATGACTTTAGCAAACACGGGCAGGGTGAATGTATCGGTTATTTTTATGTCTTTGGCGGCTTTCAGGCCGATGTTGGTAACATTGAACTTGTTGGAATACAATCCTTCCCAGGGGGTAAAACCCAGTTCGGCATTGAAGTGTAACCCACCTAACTTAAACGGTGCCGATGCCTGGATATAGGTGGAATAGGCACGGTTGCCGTTGGTATAGTCGCTGCCTGCAAAGATGGTGTTCCAACTTAATGCTGCCAGACCAAAGTCGTACCCAAGCGTTGCTTCGAACATGTGGGCAGTGGAGTGTGCCCGGTAGTCGAAATATTTGCTCTTTACGTTGTCTACCTGGTTGAACCAGTAATCGGTAACGGCTACATTGAGGCCACCTGTGGTGTATCCTGCGGTGAAGTCAAACTCCTTGGTATCGGCAGATTCGATGCCTACCGATCCCCACGCTGTCAGCGAAAAACCGCTGCGGGCTACCGATAGGGTAGGTTGGATGCTTACTCCGCCGCAGTCGTTACCGCGCCAGATGTATCCGCTTACCAAATCGGCTCCTACGGTTACCTCGGTTTTTTCTTGCGACCATACAGGTACAGATGCTATTAATCCCATGACTGTTGCTGCTACACATTGTACAAAATTTGTGTTCATACTCTTTTACCTTCATTAAATAAATACTTGTTGTCGTGGCTGTACACTCCACTTTCCTTTATATAATAGCGCGCAAATTATCTGTTCCTGCTTTTTTCATAGTGTTCCGGGGTTGGCTTTACAGCCAGTTCTTAATCCGCCTCATGGCTTCGATGCAATCGCTGCGTTCGCCGAAGGCTGTGAGGCGTATGTACCCTTCGCCGCTGGGGCCAAACCCAACTCCCGGGGTACTTACCACATTTGCTTCGTAAAGCATCTGCTCAAAGAATCGCCAGGAGGGAAGGCGGTTGGGGGTCTTTACCCACAGGTATGGGGCATTGACACCGCCAAACACCTTGAGACCGGTACTTTCCAGTCCATCTTTCATAATCCGGGCATTGGTCATATAGTAATCGATTGTTTCCTGTATCTGGGCTTTGCCTTCGGGGGTATAAATAGCCTCGGCTGCCCGTTGGGTGATATAGGATGTTCCGTTAAACTTGGTGCACTGACGGCGGTTCCACAGTTTGTTGAGTGAGATACGTTCGCCTTCCAGCGTTGCGGCGGTAAGCTCTTTGGGAACTACTGTATACCCGCACCGCATACCGGTAAATCCGGCTGTCTTGGAGAAACTGCGAAACTCGATGGCACATTTCTTCGCCCCTTTTATCTCGTAGATGGAGTGGGGAACATCCGGCTCGCGGATGTATGCTTCGTAAGCAGCGTCAAACAGTATCAGCGTATCGTTAGCCAGTGCATAATCCACCCATTTCTTCAACTGCTCGCGGGTGAGCGTGGTGCCTGTGGGGTTGTTGGGGTAGCACAGGTAGATAATGTCGATCCGTTTCTGGGGAATTTCGGGGATGAAGTTGTTCTCTGCCATGCAGGGCATGTAAGTTACATTACTCCACTTGCCTCCTTCTTCCAGTACTCCGGCCCGTCCGCACATTACATTGCTGTCGATGTATACAGGATAAATAGGGTCGGTAAGTCCCACACTGTTGTCATGCCGCAGAATGTCGCCGATGTTGCCGGTATCGCTCTTGGATCCGTCGCTCACAAAAATTTCCGAGGGCGAAAAAGTTATTCCCCGGCCGGCGTAATCGTTCCGGATGATGGCTTCAATCAGGAAGTCGTATCCTTGTTCGGGGCCGTATCCGCGGAAGGTTTCTTTAACGGCCATTTCTTCAACTGCCTTGTGCATGGCTTCAATACATACTTTCGGCAGCGGACGTGTTACATCACCGATACCTAAACGTATCAGTTGTTTCTTGGGGTTTGTCACTTTGAAGGTATTTACCTTCTTGGCTATGTCCGAGAACAAATAGCTTCCCGGCAGCTTCAAAAAATGTTCGTTCACTAATGCCATAGTTGTTGTTTGCTTTAAGTTTATTTCTACAATCTTTTTACCTTTAAAAAAGGAACTAATACCTTGTATATCTAATTACTAATGGTTATCACTCCGTCGAATACTTTTTCGGCGGGACCTGTCATGAGCAGGTGTCCGCTTTCCGTATCCCAGTTAATGGTTAGTGTACCACCGTCCATGTGGATATCTACCTGTCGGTCGGTGCGACCTGTCAGTGCGGCTACGGCAGCTGTGGCGCAAGCACCTGTTCCGCAGGCTTTGGTGATGCCCGAGCCTCGTTCCCATACACGCATCCGTATTTCGTTGCGACCTATAATCTGGGCGAATTCCACGTTGATACGCTCGGGGAAGAAACGGTGGTTTTCCAGTTGAGGCCCCACCACCGGCAGGTCGATGTCTGCCAGATTCTCTACAAAGGTTACCAGATGCGGGTTACCTATGGATAACTGGATAGAATCAAATGGAAATTCTCCGGCAAAGTCCACCGCAACGGCTTCGGTGGGTGTGCCCATGTCTACCGTTACTGCCTGCACGGTATCTCCTGATACATGCAGGTTGAGCGTTTTGATGCCCGAGAGGGTTTCGAGCGTTATCACCTGTTTGCGCGTCAATCCATATTCGTATACGTATTTGCCGATACACCGGCTGGCATTGCCGCACATCATGGCTTCGGAACCGTCGGCATTGAAGATGCGCATGCTGAAATCTGCTTTCTGTGAAGGGCCGATGAGTACCAGTCCGTCACTACCGATGCCTGTATGAGGCGCGCTCCACTCGATGGCTCTTTGTTCGGGGTTATCGATGGGGAAACGGTGGGTATCAACATATATATAGTCGTTACCGGCCCCGTGCATTTTGGTGAATGATATATGAGTTGTCATTGTGGCTTCTATAATTAGGTTTTGTTTTTCTTTTTGGTTTAATTTTCTGCAAATATACGACAATGTGATTATTTATATTTGTAAATGCTATCTTATTTCTATTTATTTTTAGTTAAACTTTCAAAAGTGTCAAATATGGCATGGTGAGCTAATAATTTAAAACTATAAGCAGGTTAATTTATTCGGATTGTAATTAAACGTTGTTTTTCGTTCCTGCAGAAACATTTTGTTACCTCATAGGATACATTTGAATCTGCTTCCGTGCAGCTTTTGGCTTACATTTGCCGATGTACCAACTAATACATATCCTAATGAAAAACAAATTAATTATCATCTTGGTTTTTGCCTGTTGCTGCGGGCGGGTGGCTGCGCAATATCCGTTTAATAATCCGGCTTTGTCCGACGAAGAACGTCTGGATAACCTGATATCTCTGATGACACTCGACGAGAAAATCTCTGCTTTAGGTAACAATACGGCCGTTTTGCGCTTGGGCATACGTGGCTCGGCCAGTGTGGAAGGGCTGCATGGTGTAGTGTTGGGCGGACCCACTTTCGGCAAGGAACGTGCCCGCGATATTACGCCTACCACGGTGTTTCCGCAAAGCTACGGACTGGGCCATACGTGGGACACGGAGCTGATTGAACGGGTGGCTGCATACATTGCTACCGAAAACCGCTATATCTATCAAAATGCAAAGTATAACCGGAGCGGACTGGTAATTTGGACACCGAATGCAGACCTGGGACGCGACCCGCGTTGGGGACGTACGGAGGAGTGTTTCGGTGAAGATGCTTTCCTTACTTCGCGCCTGGTTACTTCGTTTGTGAAAGGTATTCAGGGCAATCATCCCAAGTACTGGCGTAATGCGGCGCTGATGAAGCACTTCCTGGCCAATAGTAATGAATGGGGCCGCACGTTTACTTCGTCCGACTTCTCGGACAAACTGTTTCGCGAGTATTACTCGTATCCTTTTTATAAAGGTGTGACAGAGGGCGGCAGCCAGGCTATGATGACGGCTTACAATGCGTATAACGGGGTACCTTGCATCATTCATCCGGTACTGCGTGACGTGGTGATGAAAGAGTGGGGGCTCGATGGTACCATTATTACCGATGGCGGCGCTTTCGGTCTTTTATTGAATGCACATAAGAGTTTTGCCGATCGCGCTGAAGCAGCTGCGGCCTGTGTGCGGGCCGGTATCACCAAGTTTCTGGATGCGTATCGTGATGCGGTAGAAGAGGCTTATGCCAGGAATCTGCTCACCGAGAAAGAAATTGAAGAGGCCATTCGCGGCAATCTGCGTATTTCGTTGAAGTTGGGACTGCTGGATGCTTCGCCCGATAATCCGTACACCTGTATCGGCGTAGACGATGCAGTGGAACCGTGGACAAAGGCAGAAACCCATGCTTTGGCACGCGAAACTACCCGTAAATCGGTTGTACTGTTGAAGAACGAACGGTCGTTACTGCCTTTGCAAAAATCGAAACTCAGGAAGGTGGCGGTAATTGGTGAACGTGCCACGCAGGTTATTGAAGATTGGTACAGCGGTATGGCGCCTTACAAAGTAACGGTGCTCGATGCCATCCGTGAAGAGCTGGGCGATGCGGTGGAGGTACGCTATGTGCAAACTAATAAAATGGACAGCGCCCGTACGGTGGCTGCCTGGTCCGATGTGGCGATTGTGTGCGTGGGTAATCATCCGTGGGGAAATGCCGGATGGGAGCAAGCCCCGGTAGCGGGCGAAGGCAAGGAGGCGGTAGACCGCATGTCTATCTTGCTCGACCAGGAAGATATGGTCATGCAGGTACAAGCTGCCAATCCCAATACAGTGGCAGTGCTGATTAGTAGTTTTCCGTATGCCATCTGCCGGATGCAAGCCAAAGTTCCGGCTATTGTGCATATTACGCAATGTAGTCAGGAATTAGGGCATGGGGTAACAGATGTGCTTTTTGGGCACTACAATCCTGCAGGACGCTTGACGCAAACCTGGGTGCGGGATATGAACGATTTGCCTCATATGCTTGATTATGACATTACGCACGGGCGTACCTATATGTACTTTAAAGGTCAACCGCTTTATCCGTTTGGACATGGTTTGAGCTACACCACGTTTGCTTACAGCGATTTAAAGGTACTTCGCAAGCAGGTTTCCGCGGGCGATACGCTCACCGTAGAGGTGAAAGTACGTAATACAGGCACTTGCGATGGCGAAGAGGTAGTGCAGCTTTATGTGTCTGACGCAAAGGGAGGAACGCAGAATGTTGCAAAGGGTGGGGTGCAGGCTCCCATTCGCCAACTGAAAGCATTCCAACGGGTATTTATCCCGAAAGGTGAAACACAAACGGTAACCTTGCGTATTCCAGCTGCCGAATTACAGGAATGGAGCACCGCCGAACAGAAGTTTATATTGCCCAACATGCAATGGAAGATTGAAGTGGGGGCTTCTTCGCAGGATATCCGTTTGCGTGCTAAGTTGTAACGACTATTTCTTTCGGCGTAGCTCGATAAAGTTTACTACAGGCCGGGCACCGGTGATAAGGAATAATCCTATCAACATTTTTACGGTGTAGAATATAATCCAATTCGTGTTGGAATACTCCATCAAAGGAAGTTGTTTGGATTGTACATACTGAAAAACTTGTTGGCAGAAACCGGGTAAGGAATCTATCAGCATGATTGCTCCAATTACAATGACGGCAATGGTCAGCACGGTAGAACGATGGATGTTAAAGCTAAACTTTTCTTCTGCAAAATTCCTATCGAGGCGTAATAAGTCGATAATCCGGTCGGTACGAAATAGACAGATGTACAAGAAAAACAGTAGAAACAACACAATCGCCAATGAAATTCCCAATGCAGTGACTGTCTCTGTCCAACTGTTTCCACCGTCGGAAAACATAAAATAGAAGGTAGACAGAATTTGAGGTATTACAGAAAATGATTGCAGAATCAGGTAAAGACCGATTGTTTTGATAAGAATGGCAAAGAAGCTTCTGGGTGTCATAGCGTTTATTTTTAGTTGTCTCCAAAATTACATATTTATATTAAGAAAGATGGCAGGATTCTTTGGCTAAAAGTTGTTTTTTGTAAATTTGTACCAAACAAAGAAATACTATGAATTCATCGGAAGGTTTTCGTCTTCGTTCTTTATGCTCTTTTAGTTGGAAATTCGGGTTGTTTCTGATTCTGCTGTTTGGTATACCCCGTTTTATATTGGTTCTAAGTGCCAATTCCGGCAGTGGGTATCAAACGGTTTCCATCATTTTCTTAGTGATGTGGTTTGCCCCGTTTATACTCCTGAATAAGCAAGGGCGAAGGGAGATTGGGATGAAACGGCCTCGCAACGTAGGACGTATGCTGCTTTCTTTCCTTGCCGGAGCGGCCGGATGCACTGTAATCTTTGTGCTGTACAAGCTGCTATATGGAACTACCATACAAAATGCGTTTGCATACATTGGTAAAGTAAGCGGTGATTTTAGTCAGCTAAGCGATTCCGACCGGTTGACGTATTTCATTATTGCTGCCATACCCAGCATTCTGTTTAGTCCGATAGGGGAAGAATTCCTGTATCGCGGCATTATCCATAGTAGTTTTGCCGGTAAACTGGGTGAGAGAAAAGCTTCTGTAGTGGATAGTTTAGCATTTGCATGTACCCATCTGGCTCATTTCGGCATTGTGTACACGGTTACCGGATGGACATTTCTTCCGGTACCTGCTTTGCTTTGGGTAGTTTTCATGTATGCCGTGAGCCGTTTGTTTTTTGGGTGCAAGCAGTGGTGTGGTTCATTGTTTGGAGCGGTAGTGTCGCATGCCGGCTTTAATCTGGCTATGATGTATTTTATTTTCTATCATTTGTAAGCAGATAGAAAGGATATAAAAACGAAAAAGGAAGCCATAAAGACTTCCTTTTCGTACACCCTCAGGGACTCGAACCCTGGACCCATTGATTAAGAGTCAATTGCTCTACCGACTGAGCTAAGAGTGCCCGTTATGCTAATTGCGGTGCAAATGTAAAGGCTTTATTTTGATTGTGCAACTAAAAAGGGATTTTTCTTACTATCTTTGCGCTTCTTATTCATGCATCCGCACTAACGTAACGCCGGTTACGGTAATAGCGGTTACGCTAATTTAAAAGGTATACTAAAATGAAATTCTATAACAGGGTATCCGAAATTGCTGCCTTACAAGAGATTGAACGAATTTCGGCAGAAACAGCACAAATGACTATGATGGTTGGACGTAGGCGTATCGGTAAAACTACCTTATTGAAAAAGGCTTTTAAGGCCACGCCTTTCCTATATTTCTTTATAGCAAAAAAGAACGAGGTGTTGTTATGTGATGAGTTTTCGCGAGAAATCAATGAAAAATTAGGCTTTCCTATCGGTAACTTTACCAACTTTTCGGACTTGTTCCGGGCGGTTATGCTGTTATCGCAACGGATCAATTTCACCTTGGTTATTGATGAATTCCAAGAATTTCGCAACATTAACTCTTCAATATTCAGCGACATGCAGAATATATGGGATTCCACAAAAGAAAACAGCCAAATTAACCTCGTACTTTGCGGCTCAATCTACTCCATGATGAAACGTATTTTTGAGAGTTCCAAGGAGCCGCTATTTGGTAGGGCAACGTCACGGATGATTGTAAAACCTTTCGATATCAATACGTTGAAAGAAATATTGTCGGACTACCACCCTGGTTATACCAATGAAGACTTGCTGGTTTTTTATATGATAACCGGCGGAGTAGCCAAATATATCGAACAGTTGGTTCATAAAAAAGCATTTACGAAAAAGGCCATTCTGGATGCTTTATTTGCCGAAGGCTCATTCTTTTTGGATGAAGGTCGTGACGTTTTGGTTAATGAGTTTGGCAGAGATTATGGTAATTATTTCTCCATCCTCTCCTTGATTGCTTCATCCAAAACCGACAGGGGGCATATTGAAAGCACTCTCAATATGGATGTAGGCGGCCATCTTGATCGACTGGAAAAAGAGTACAACCTCATTAAACGCAACCGCCCTTTTGGAGCCAAAGAAAGCAGTCGTTCCAATAAATATAAAATTGAGGATTGTTTTCTGAATTTTTGGTTCCGATTTATATATAAGTATCGCAGTGCCATAGAAATTGGCAATTTCGATTATGTGCGCAATATTGTGGAGAGAGATTACGAAACGTACAGCGGAATTATATTGGAAAAGTACTTTCGTACAACTATGATTGAATCTAAAAAATTCTCTGACATTCAGGGTTATTGGAATTCTAAAGGTGAAAACGAGATTGATATAGTAGCTGTGAATGAAGTAGAAAAGCGACTGGCTTTTTACGAAGTGAAACGTAATCCGCGTCGCATCAGCTTGGGAGAGTTGGAGCATAAGGCCAAAGATGTGTTTGCAAAATATCCCCAATTTACTGTCGAGTACCAAGGGCTTTCACTTGAGGATATGTAAAGAAATGCATAAATATGATAATAAAACGGAAGCATTGGCATTTTCATGCATTTGTTGTCAAGAGCAACTTTATACATTATTAACCGGAAAGAACATATATTTCGTTAAGTTTTGACTCTTTTTTATCTTTTTATAGTTAAGGGCTACATTGCCGGAGCTTAAGGGCTACATTACCGGAACTTAAGGGCTACATTGTAAACAATGTAGCCCTTAAGTATCGTAACTTTAAAAAGTTTCAATCCCCGATATACGCTCTGTGGAGGTGCCGGGTACAAATGACAAGAGCCGGCTCACGCCGGCTCCCACTCCCCCAATATGATTTTAAGATAGACTGCAAATGTACGACATTTTTTACATATATGCAAGTGTTTAATGGCAGATTATGGATATGCATTAATGCATGGATATCCGCAAATGTAGCGTCTAAAAGATCAATCCGATTCCCAAATCTACAGAGCTTCGTGTTTGTGTCATGTCTACGTATCGGCCGGTTTGCTCGTAAACCCCCGCCGAGTTTTGATAAACTGTACCTTTGAACTGTTTCAGATTGAATCCGCATAGAAAATTCAGTCCGAAGTGTTTTTTGAACATCTTTTTATAACCGATGCCGGCACCCAATAAATAACCGGGGATGAAGTTATCCATTTTTAATGCGTATCCGGCATCAGCGTATAGGTAGGCCCTAGGCAATTGCCGGCAAGGGGAATAGTGCAGGGTGGCATAGAGAGGAAGGGTGTTGTATCCGGGAGATTCATATCGGTCTAACCCCACTCCGATTCCGGCCGAATACTTTGATGTAAATGAGTACAAAGCAGTCAAATGTAGCAAATTTCCGTACATGTAGTTTGTAAAAGTGCCGTAATCACCCGATTCTTTCAGACCGATTGTGTGACGATAGTCCAACAGCATGTGCAATTTTGTTTGGGCGGACACAGGTAGTCCCGTTAAGCCAAGCAGGCATAGAAGAAGATAAAGTTTTACATTTTTCATAACTTATGAATGTATTTGTTGTAAATGCGGTTATCTGAAGATGACCAATCTTATGACAATTCGGCGGACAAGACTTTCTTCCGGAATATGAGAAGCTAATTTTTGATCAAATAATTCGATGCGTCTGTAATCGGAAAATGCATCATAACGACCGAACCCCATGCCGACGTATAGCCGTGCAACGCCTCTGTTTTCTGTATTGAAGTCATGGTAAAGGCCGATATCAGAGACGACCCCGGGAATAAAACCATTGAAAATATATTTGCCCTCACTATCTCTCTCATCAAGTCTTGATCTTTCAAGAGAAATATAGCTGACCGGCAGCAGACTGAACATACCCGTTACGCTACCGTATAATCCGGTGTTTTTTAACATTGGAAGTGGCAGAGTGACGCCGGGAGACAACGTTCCGTTAATACGTACCGGCTTGTCGTCTGTAAAGTATTTGCATGCATCGTTCTTGGGGTCTGTGAAATAAATTTTAAAGTCCGGCGAATGGTAAAACAAGGCTCCCGCCGCGAATGAAAAATATCGACTTAGTTGCCAATTGTAGTGAGCGGCATAATGAAATCCGGACAACTTCGAGTTATACCATAGGCCGGCATCTACACCAATTCCTTGAGATTTTTGTGCGTGGAC